>DASQUF010000281.1:0-2979 GCA_035641435.1 Propionibacteriaceae bacterium
GGGCTTGCTCGTATTCAGCGGGTGGCACCATTCCCAGTGACCCGTGGAGCCGGCGATGGTTGTACCAGTCGACCCAGCCGGCGGTGGCGTATTCGACGTCGGCGACGCTCTTGTAGGGCCCGGCGTGGAAGACGGTGGTGCCGATGCATTCGGTCTTGAACAACCCGATGATGCTCTCGATCAGACCGTTGTCGTAGGCGTCGCCGACCGTCCCGATCGAGGGTGCGATGCCTTCAAGGGCGAGATGGTCGGTGAACCGGATTGCAGTGTATTGGCTGCCGGCGTCGTGGTGATGTATCAGTTCCCCGGCCTGGACGGGATGGCCGTGGCGGTCGCGGTCCCACAGCGCGATCCGCAGCGGGATCAGCACCAGCTCGGTGCGTTTGTCGGTGGCGGCATGCCAGGCCACGATGCGTTGGGCGAAGACGTCGACGATGTAGGCGACGTAGCTGAACCCGGCCCAGGTCCGCACATAGGTGAAGTCGGCCACCCACACCCGGTTGGGCGCCGCAGCCCGGAACTGCCGGTTGACCAGGTCGGCCGCCCGCTGCCCGTCTCTGGCTGGGACGGTGGTCCGGACGCCTTTTGCCGCGGCGGATCCCGTTCCGACCCAGATCGCCCATGAGGCGATCCACGGTGCAAAACGCCACGCAATGGCCGGTCCGCCGCAGGTGTTGGGTCATCTTGCGTCGGCCGTAGAGGCCTTCCGGGGTTCCTTCGGTGGCCAGGATGGCGTCGGTGATCACCGCGTCGGACATCGTCCGCGCCGAGGGAAGCCGGCGCCGTTTCCAGGCCCGGTAGGTCCGCGCGGCGACCGGGCAGCCCTGCTCGCGCAGCACCCGACAGGTCGACTCGACCGCGTGGCCATCGGCTCTCATGTCGTCGATGAACGCCATGATCAGCGGCTGCGGGAGTCGAGCTCTCCCGCGAAGAAAGTCGTTGCAGCCTTCAGAATCGCGACGTCTTCTTGAAGCCGCCGGTTCTCCGCCTTCAGCCGCTTGATCTCCGCGTGCTCGGCCGAGCTGACACCCGGCCGACCGCCACCATCAACCTCGGCCTGCACCACCCACCGACGGACCGTCTCTCGGCCCAGACCCAGCTGCTTAGCCACCGCCTGCCGCCGCCGTTTGTGACGCGTACTCCTGCTGATGCTCCTGCACCAACCGGACCGCCCGAGCCTTCAGCTCAGCGTTGATCTTTTTGGGCATGTCGCCATCCTTCCTAACTTAGAAAGGAACGGCATGGAACCCGTGACGCCTCACATCGGCCGATGGCGCATCCTCGCCAGATGCCGCCGGCGGTGAGGTGGCGGTGTTGGAGGCGCGGCGGGCGCATCCGTCGTGGGGGCCGGCGGATCGTGATCGAGCTGGGTCGGCGGGGGATGCCGACGAGTAAGTCGGCGGTGTATCGCTGCCTGGTACGGGCCGGCCTGATCGAGCCGGACGGCCGGCGGCGGCGGGAGTGGAAACGGTGGGAGCGGGTGAGCCGAACGAGTTGTGGCAGATGGATGTGGTGGGCGGTTTTCTGCTGGCCGACGGCTCCCACGCGAAGGCGTTGACCGGGGTGGATGACCACAGCCGGTTTGTGTCGGCGAAGCTGATGGCGCGGGAGCGGACCCAGCCGGTGTGCGACGGGCTCACGTTGGGCCTGCACCGCCCGCTCGTAGGCCTGTTCTCGCCATCGCTGTGGGTCTCACCGATCGCTTTGGTCAGGTACTTGGCGAGGTATCCGATGGCCCGGTCGGCGTGCTCCGGGATGACGCCTTGCAGGTCCAGCTGCGTCCCGAACCGCATCACGTGCGCCGGCTTCGCGTCCGGGTCCTGGTCGAGCCGATCCAGCGCTTCGGCCCAGGTGGGCAGCACTTCGCCGGTGTCCGGGTCGACGTAGGACTCACCGGCCCAGACCGGCAGCCGATCGTTGTCGTAGCGCACCTGGTCGAAGGGCGGCCACCACAGGGCCAAGTCGGCAGCGGCGACGACCTGCTTGAGGATGGCCCGCGGGATCGCGCCCCGGACCGCGGCGTGCAGGTGGGGGGCGCCGCGTTTCTGGGCTTCGATGACGGAGAAGTACTGCACGTTGTAGCCGGCGCACCGTCGCAGGTGGTTCCAGAACCGGCCGCACAGCTTGGCGAAGTGCAGCGCGTCCAGCGCGACCCGGCGGTAGTCGTAATGCGCCGGGTTCTTCGGTGCCCCGTTGGCCAGCACCGCACCGTAGGACGGCAGGGTCAAGTGCCGGGCTCCGCCCGGCAGTCGGCGCGTGTCCTCGCTGCGCTGCGAGCCGCGCCGCCGTTACTTGGATAGCGCGTTGTGGCATCCTGCGAAGATGAGCAGCACCCACGTCACACGCGATGCCGAGTTTATCCGGGTTGGGGATGCCGACCGCCACGCCTGCGTCGATGCGCTCAACCAGCATTACGCCGAGGGTCGCCTCTCGAAGGATGAGCTCGATGGTCGCCAGCACGCCGCCCTCACTGCGTCAACTTCGGGCGATCTTCACCTGCTCGTCGCGGACCTCCCCCACCTCACAGCGTCAATGCTCGAACGGCGACGGCCCGAGGAGAGCTCGAGCAGACTTGCCAGGCTCGCTCTACCTCCAGTCGTACTTGCCGCTGCTGCCATCATCGTTCCGGCAGTCTTCAACGGCCCGTCAGACGTTGGCCTCTTCGCCGCCACCCTCGGTACCGGTGTTCTCGGCTACATCAGCCACTGGGCCATCACGAAGAAGCGGTACCGTTGAAAGGACTTCTCCGAAGCGCAAGCAGGGGCTCCGCCCCCGCACCTCGGCCTCGCTCAGAGATGGCTGCGGAAGTGCAGGAGGGCCGGAGTCATCCACTCAGAGCCGAGCTGCGGGCTTGGACAAGCCCGCCGGCTGCCTGACCAACTGCCTGACAATGACTCCGCCACCGGCCGCACGACACCGGACGCTCCCGCACTCTCCCCCAGCGTGGGCGCCGGCCGGAGCGTGCCTGGGCCGGGTTCA
>DASQUF010000282.1:0-16688 GCA_035641435.1 Propionibacteriaceae bacterium
GCCCCGCCGTTCGCCGGCGCGGACGCCGCGACCGTGACCGCTCACAACCCGGTGGCTGCGAGCGGACCGATGCTCCGCGTCGATGGCGGGACCACCCTGCGCTCGCGCGCGATGACCACCCGCCTCACCTCGGGCGAGGCCGACGAGTGCCTGTGCACCGACCTGCGGTCCTGGACCGCCGTGCTCCGGCGACCGGACAAGGTGGCCACCGTGGTGACGAACTACCCGGCGCTTCCCAGAGGAACGCAGCAGGTCGAGGTGGTCTTCGACGGGCTGGACCCGATGAAGCTGACGGTCACGCCGGCCTCCGACGCCACCATCAACACCGCGGGCCCGGTCCCGACGAACTCCAAGTTCTGGCGGTTACGACGGAACGACCCGCGGCCGGGATGGAAGACCGGCGACTGGCCGACGCCCGTGCCCACCCGAGCCGAGCTCGAGCGCTACACGCCCACCGTTGACCGTCTGGTGCGCTGAGCCTGGTGAAGTCGGCGGTCCTGCCTGGAGGGAGACCCGTGCGGCTGGCTACGTCCGGCCAGCCCCGTTGAGGAACGTCCGCAGCAGCGGCCCGGCGGTCCGGGAGCCCGACTCGCCGTCCTGCACGAACACAGCCACGGCCAGGTCGCCCGTGCCGGCGATCATCCAGGCATGGGTCTTGTACGGCGCCGTGGGGCCGTACTCAGCTGTGCCGGTCTTGGCGATCACCGCCCCGTCCACGCCGCTGAGCACCCGACCGCTGCCGCTGGTCACCACCGTGCGCATCATCTGCCGCAGCTGGTCCGCCTCCTCGGCGGTCAGCTGCTTGCCCTCGGCCTTGGGCCTGGTGCTGCCCTCGACCAGGTACGGCAGCACCGTCTGTCCGGCGCTCACGGACGCGACGACGCCGGCCATCGCCAGCGGGGACGCCTCGACCTTGCCCTGACCGATCAGAGCGGCCGCCCGGCCGGTGGCCGTCGGATCGTCAGGCACCGAGCCGAGGAACGAGGTGAAGCCGGTGTCGTAGTCGATGCCGACCCCGAGCGAGCCGGCGGCCTCGGCCAGGGCCTGACCCTTGATCTTGTCGCGCTGGCCGATGAAGGCGGTGTTGCACGACTGCGCCAGTGCCGTCTGGAGGCGAATGGTGCCCACGGCACTGCCCGGGTAGTCGTCATAGTTCTCGAACTCCTTACCATCCACCGTCACCGTGTTCGGGCAGCTGACCGCGGAGTCCGGGTTCAGCCCCGCCCGAAGCAGGGCCAGGGCGCTGACCACCTTGAACGTAGATCCGGGGGCAGCCCGCCCGACCGTGGCCAGCGACTGGCCCTTGGTCGCGGCATTGTTGGCGGCGGCGACCACTGCTCCGGTCGAGGGTCGGATCGCGACCAGGGCCGCGACCGGCTTCGTCCCGGCCAGGGTTCGCTCGGCCAGGCCCTGTAGGGCGATGCTCAGTGTCGTCTCCAGCGGCTTGCCGGCCACCGGTTTGGACTCGAAGACCGTCACCGGTTCCACGGCCGGGGCGGTCGACGGGGTGGCGCTCGGAGACGGGCTGGCCGAGCTCCCCGTGGTCTTCAGTCCAACCAGCTGCACCCGTACGCCGGGCGTGCCGCGGAGCTGCTGGTCGTAGCGCTGCTGCAGCCCGGAGATCCCGACTTGGTCCCCGGCGACCACGGTGCCGCCGGACTTGTCGACGATCTCCTTGGTCGCCTCGCCAACCGACCCGATGATCGGCCGGGCGAAGTCGCGGCTCGGCCCGAGCATCTGGTCGTCCTCGATGGGCAGGGCGCCCGGGATCGCGAACACCTCCCGGTTCCGCGGCCGGTCAGGGTCGGTAGTTCGGAAGACGATCGCCTCGACGAACGCCCGCGGGCCGGCCGCCGCCACCTCGGCCGCGTACGCCTTGGCATCGATGCTGACCAGCCGGGCCAGCCGCCGGACCGACGCATCCACCGCCTCGGCCGCAAGCTCGGACTTGTCCAGCCCAATCCGCACCACCGGCCGCAGCTGCACGATGGGGTCGCCGTCCTCCCCGAGCAGCTCACCGCGCTCCGGGTCCAGCCGCGACTGGCTGAGCCGGTTGGTGCCGTCGAGCTGTGCCTGGACGAGGTTCGGCTGCCAGCTGGTCCTCCACCGGCCCCCGTCCTCGGTCAACGACGCCTCGGTGGTGTAGGACCACCTCGGCTCCACGCCCGGGAAGGTCCAGGTGGTGTTCAAGGTGGCGGTTGCGGTGCTGCCCTGCCGCTTCACCGACGCCACCGTGACCTGGGGCTCGCGGGCGCCCATCCCGGTCACCAGCGGCTGGTAGAGCTCGTTGACCTCCGTGCCCGTGGCGCCGACGAACTCCACCGCGGTCAGGTCCTTGCTGGTCAGTCCGGTGGCGAGCTCGGTGGCCGCCCGGTCCGGGATGTCGGTGGGCCGGGGGTCGGGGGTCGGGATGCCGGTCGAGCAGGCAGCCAGCAGGGTGAGCGAGACAAGGCAGACGGCGGAGCGGAGGCGGCGCACCGGCCTATCCTGCCACCGCCGCACTGGCGGAACGGGTGCGCCGTGGGCGGGATGGGAACAGGGATCGGACGTGTCCGGGTTCGCCGGACATGCCCTAGTGTCCCCGGTATGGGCATCTACTCCACCCGGCCCGGTCGGCTCGCCGGTCAGATCTTTTCCGATCTGTTCGTGCTCGGGTGGAGCGTCGGTTGGGCGGTGGTCGCCCTGCTGGTCAACCAGGTCGTTGCCGCACTGGCGGCCCCGGCCCGGGAGACCGCCCGGACCGCGACCCGGCTGATGGAGAACATGCGGGAAGCCGCTGAGCAGGCTGCGCGGGTTCCGGCGGTGGGGGAGGACCTGCGGCGGCCGTTCGACTCGGCGTCGGTCACCCTCGGCAACGTGGTCACCTCGGCCAACGACCAGGTGGAGAGCATCGAGCGGCTCGCCCTGGTCGCCGGCTGGCTGGTCTTCCTGATCCCGGTCGCGCTGGTCGTCGCCCTCTGGCTTCCGCGCCGCGTTCGCTTCTACCGGCAGGCCCGGGCATCCCAGGCATTCCTGGACTCCAGCGCCGACCTGGACCTCTTCGCCCTCCGGGCCATGGCCTCACAGCCCCTGTACGTGCTGGCCGGGGTCAGCGACGACCCGGTGCGGGCCTGGCGCGACGGGGACCGGCGAGTGATCGACGCCCTGGCCGCGATCGAGCTGCAGCGCAACGGCCTGCAGTTGCCGAAGGACAGGGCGGAGGTGGCCGCGTGAAGCGCCACCAGGCCGAGCTCCCGCTGGGGAGCGGCATCGACCGCGGGATGACCGTCATCACGTACGGCCACTGGGGCCGGCCGGTGCTGGTGTTCCCGAGCGAGGGCGGACGGGCCTGGGACTTCGAGAACAACGGGATGGTCGCGGCCGTAGCCGACCTGCTGGACGCCGGCCGAGTCAAGCTCTACTGCGTCGACTCGCTGGACGCCGAGACCTGGTCGGACAAGTGGCTGCCGATCGAGGAGCGGGCGTTGCGGCACGAGGTCTACACCCGCTGGCTGACCTCGCAGGTCGCGCCGTACATCCATGCCGACACCGCGCCCGGCGCCGAGCTGGTCACCGTCGGCTGCAGTCTGGGCGCCTACCACGCGGTGCACTTCTCGCTGCAGCGCGCCGACCTGGCCCCCCTGGCCATCGGGCTGTCGGGAAACTACGACCTGTCGACCTGGGGCTCCTGGGGCGATCGTGGCGACGCGACCTACTTCGCCAACCCCACCGACTACGTGCCGCAGCTGAACGGCGACCACCTGGACTGGCTGCGCAGCCGGCTCTCGGTGCTGTTGGTGGTCGGCCAGGGGGCCTGGGAGACCCATCCGACCGGCTCGCTACCCTCCACGATCAAGATGGCGGGGTTGCTTCAGGCCAAGCAGATCCGCTGCGAGCTGGACCTGTGGGGTTACGACGTCAGTCACGACTGGGAGTGGTGGCAGCGCCAGCTGGCCCATCACCTGCCGAGATTCTGCTAGGAGAGGACAGCGAATGGAGCGACACCTGATCGGCCTGCTGCTCGGCGCCGAGGAGGACTGGCCGCAGGCCTTCGAGGCGATCACCCAGCGGCTGGGCGTCTTCGGCTATCGGGGCACCGACCACGTGCTGGACACCGAGCGGACCCGCATCGCGCCGTTCAACCTGCGGGACAAGGCGCGGCAGCAGGTGGTCATCGACCGGCTGGCGTACTGGTACTACCATCCGCGGGAGTGGCTGAAGAAGGTCGCCCTGATGGACGACGTGTACCTGATGAACTCCCCGTTCACGTTTCAGTCGCTGGAGAAGCACTCCGCCTACTGTGCGTTGATCCGGCTCGGTATGCACGTGCCGGAGACCGTGCTGGTGCCCTACAAGCACCCGGTTGACAACGTCCGCTGGGCCTACACGGCGAGCAACTACAACGACCCGTTCGACCTGGCGGCGATCGCGGGGGAGATGGGCTACCCGCTGTTCATGAAGCCGTTCGACGGCGGCGGCTGGCGGGGGGTGTCCCGGGTCAAGGACGAGGCCGAGCTGATGCGGGCGTACGACGACTCGGGCGAGATGCTGATGCACCTGCAGAAGTCGGTCGAGCCGTACGACGTGTTCGCCCGGGCCCTCACCATCGGCCCGGAGACGATGGTGATGCACTTCCGGCCTGACCTGCCGATGCACGACCGGTACGCGGTTAGTCACGACTTCCTGTCCCCGGGCGTCGGGCAGGAGGCGACCACGATCACCCAGACGGTGAACGCCTTCTTCCGCTGGGAGTTCAACTCCTGCGAGATGCTCGTCCAGGGCGACACGGTGTTGCCGATCGACTACGCCAACGCCTGCCCCGATGTCGCCGTGACGTCGCTGCACTACTACTTCCCATGGGCGATGAAGGCTCTGGTGAAGTGGACTGCCTTCTGCGCGGCCACCAACCGCCGGGCGAAGCTGCACGTGGACCCGGAGCCCTGGTACGCCGTCGCCGACGACCCGGCCCTGGACTACGGGGCCAAGCTCGCGGCGTACCAGCGGCTGGCCGACGCGCACTTCGAGAAGGAGCGGTACCTCGACTTCTGCGCCGAGGCGCTGCCCGACCTGGACACGCTGGTGCTGGAATGGGTCGCCTCGGCCGACTTCGAGCGGATGCTGGACGAGACCATCGCCGCGACCTACCCGGAGCACGAGCGGGAGCGGTTCCGCGGGCACTTCCGTGGCCTGATCGACCTCTGGCTCACCGACGAGCGGACCCGCCTGGCCGCCGTCTAGTTGATCGGCTCACTCGCCTCGTGTTAGGCGGCGAGCGTCGGCAAGGTCGTGGGCGGTGCCGTCTGGACGACTGAGCGAGCACGACACGCTTTTCCGTCGTGCGAGCGATGGAGGAAGGCGGCAGCTCTGGCCCACGACCGGGCGCGAGCCGCCAGCTCAGACACGAATGTCGGCGTACTCGGGGTGGCTGTCCAGGAAGCTGACGGTGTAGGGGCAGATCGGGTGCACCCGCCAGCCGTTGGCCCGGATGTCCGCCAGCGCCGCGGTGGTCACCTTGCCCGCCAGCCCTCGGCCGCGCCACCGCACCCGGGTCCGGGTGTGTGTGATGTCGAGGACGTCGTCCCGGCGTCCGTAGTTGATCACCGTCACCAGCTCGCCGTTCACTCGGCCCTCGTAGCGGGAGAGGTCGTCGTTGCGCTCGACGTCGATCACTTGCGGCAGTATTCCAGCGCTCAGCCGGCCGCCGGCCGCTGGGCGACCACGAAGACCCGGCGGAAGGGCAGCAATGTGCCGTACGGCTGCTCGGGGTACGCCTCGATCAGCCGGCTCTTGTACTCGCGGGCGAACTCCTCCCGTCGGTCGTCCGGCAGCGCCTGCAGCACCGGTCGCGCTCCGGTGCCGGAGATCCAGCGGAACACCGGGTCAGGGCCGGCGAGCACGTGCAGGTAGGTCGTTTCCCAGGCGTTCACCGCACAGCCCAGAGCGGTCAGGTCCCCCAGATAGGTCGCCGCGTCGTACGCGTCCGGCCGCTCCCGGCCGGCGGTGAAGGCGGCGAACCGCGGGTCGTCGGCCAGCTCGTGCAGCAGCCGGTGGCTCGGCTCGTCGAAGTTGCCGGGCACCTGGAAGGCCAGCCAACCGCCGGGCGCCAGCGCCTCGACCAGACCGGGCAACAGCCGGCGATGCTCGGGAACCCACTGCAGCGTCGCGTTGCTCACGATCACGTCGACCGGCTCCGCCGGCCGCCACGTCCGCAGGTCCTGGACGACGAAGCGCAGATGGGAGTGGGCGTACACGTGGGCCTTGTCGATCATCTGCGGTGACGCGTCGAGCCCAAGGACTTCGGCCTCCGGCCAACGATCGGACAGGCTCGCCGTCAGCTGGCCGGGACCGCAGCCGAGGTCGACGACCCGCTCCGCGAAGTCGGCGAGCACGTGCACCATGAGGTCGCCGAACGGGCGGGCGCGCTCGTCAGCGAACTCCAGATAGATGGCCGGGTCCCACACAGTCGCTAAGTTTGCCCGGTGAGCCAGCTGACCGCCGAGCCGGTATCCATCGACACCGACGACGGGCCCATGCCCGCCCACCTGTGGCTGCCGCCGTCGGGCACCGGCCCGGCGCTGGTGCTGGTCCAGGAGATCTTCGGGGTCAGCGCCTACATCCGCGACCGCGGGCGGGACCTGGCCGAGCTGGGCTATGTGGTCTGCGCACCCGAGATCTACTGGCGCCTACCCGATGCCGAGATCGACGAGAGCGACCCGGAGGTGCTGGCGCAGGCCATGTCGGTGGTGTCGCGGGTGGACTGGCCGGCGGCTGTCCGCGACGTGCAAGCCACCCTCCGCCACCTCCGCGGCCGGGCCGAGGTCACCGGCGGGGTCGGGCTGATCGGCTTCTGCTTCGGCGGCGGGCTGGCCTTCAACGTGGCCGCGGTGGACCATGTCGACGTCCTGGTCAGCTACTACGGCTCCGCCCTCGGCGATCTGACCGCGCTGGCTGGCGACGTCGACGCGCCGAGCCTGCACCACTTCGGCACCGCGGACGCGTTCATCCCCGCCGAGACGATCGAGCGGGTCCGCGCGGCCGTCACCGCGCACGGCGCTCAGTTCGAGACCTACCCGGGGGCCAACCACGCGTTCGACAACCCTTCGCCGGCGTTCCACCATCCGCAGGCCTGCGCGGCGGCGTGGCGGAGCACCACACGTTTCCTGAATCAGCACTTGCCGACTTGACAAAGGTTAGGCTTGGATCTCGAGTCGTACAGAGGGGTAGGCGACGTTGGGGACCGCTCGGGGGAGCGTCGGCAATGGCGTACACAAGCCCGCATTGTCGGTGTTGATCAATGTGCGCCGAGCCCTGCCCTCATTACGTCCCGCGGAGCAGCGGGTCGCCCACGCCGTTCTGGCGGATCCGGCGGGCATCTCAGAGAGCTCGATCACCGCGGTAGCGCGGATGTGCGACACCTCCGAGACCACGGTGCTGCGGTTCTGCCGCGCAATCGGCCTGGCCGGTTATCCCGAGCTGCGGATCGCCCTGGCCCGGGCCGCTCAGTTCGAGGAGACCGACCACGGCGGCGGGCCGCCGCTCAACGGGACGATCAGTGCGACCGACGGGCTGGCCGACGTGGTGGCCAAGATCGCCCACGCGGACGCCCGGGCCATCGAGGACACCGCCGCCACGCTGGACCTGAACGCGTTGAAGGGCGCCATCGACGCCCTGATGAACGCCGCCCGGATCGACATCTACGGTGTCGGCGCCAGCGGGCTGGTCGGCCACTTCCTGCACCAGAAGCTTCACCGGATCGGTCTGATCTCCTTCATCGCCACCGAGGCCCAGCTGGCTCTGACCTCCGCCGAGCTGCTCGGCCCGAGCGACGTTGCGCTCGGAATCACCCACTCCGGCGTCACCACGGCGGTGATCGACGCCCTGCAGGTTGCCCGGCGACGCGGCGCCACCACGATTGCGGTGACCAACTACGACCGGTCGCCCGTGGCCACCCAGTCCGACCTGATCCTGACCACGGCGGCGCGGGAGACCACCTTCCGGTCCGGCTCGATGGCCAGCCGGATCACCCAGCTCGCGGTGGTCGACTGCCTGTTCGCCGGGGTGGCCCAGCGGGCGTACGACGCCTCGATCGCTGCGCTGCCCAGCTAGCGGCGACACGCCACTAGTTGCCGCCGACGTCGTCGGTGGCGGAGCTCGCCCGTCTCAGCCCGCATCCTTCGAGGAGGCCGTGGCGGTCCGGGCTCGGCGCACCCGGGACTGCCGCCACAGGTTGAAGAAGATGCCGGCCAGCAGAGCGATCGAGAGATACCACGAGTACCGCCCGATGATCTCGACCACGCGTACGGCCGGCTCGCCGATCTGGTAGCCGAGGTAGATGAAGATGGCCCGGGTCAGGGCGGCCGTGGTGATGTCCACGGCGAGGAACGTCCGTAGCCGCATCCCGGCGGCGGCCACAGAGGCGTAGATCACCCCGGCGGGCAGCGGCACGATGTAGGTGACCACGATGGCCAGCGGTCCGAACCGGCGGGCCAGCCGTTCCGCCCGCTCGGCGTTGCGAGCGGCGCGCGGGGAGCGGCCAGCGACGATCTCGATCAGGCCACGGCCCCAGAGCTTGCCCGCCCACCAGTAGAGCCAGTCGAACTTGACCGCGCCGAACGTGCCGAGCAGCAGTCCGAGCGGCCAGAACCCCACGCCGGTCGCGGCGAAGGCGCCGATGGTCACCGCCGAGGTACGCGAACCGCCGAGCGCGGCCAGCAGGTACGGGTTGGCGCTGATCAGCACGGGACGGAAAGGCAGCAGCACGAGCGCGTAGATGCCGGTCAGGGAGAAGCCGACCCAGCAGGCGATGTCGCTGCGGGTCGGCTTGCCTTTCCACGGAAGCCGCTCGTCGTCCCACCAGGGTTTCTCTGCGGGCGGGTCGTCCGGTCTAGTTTCGTCGATGGTAGGCCTCACGCCAGGTCGGAACGGTCGGCTTCCATGCCAGTCGCATCCTGGCCTCGCCGGGGGTGCGGTTCGCCTTGAGGTTGTTGCACCGGGTGCAGGCGGCAACGGTGTTGAGCCAGGTGTTCAGGCCGCCGCGGGACTGGGGCAGCAGGTGGTCCACCGTGTCCGCGGGGCCGGAGCAGTAGGCGCAGGTGTGGAGATCCCGGCGCAGCACTCCGCGCTTGGACCAGGCCGGGCTGCGGGCGTACAGGAACGTCGTCTTGACGTAGCGGATCAGCCTCAGCACCAGCGGCCACGGGTAGGGACCGATCTTGCGATCGGCGTGGGCCTCCTCGACGATGGCGACCTCGCGGACGAGCATCCGGATGGCGTGCTGCACCGAGACCGTGTGCAGGGCGGTGTTGTCGGTGTTGAGGACGATGACGCCCGACACTGCACACCTCCTTACGCCGCAGCCGCCTCCCCAGGTTGCCCGACCGCTGAGGGGGCTGTCCATGAGGATTATGACCGGCCGGTTCAAGATCTGATCGCATTGTCACGCAGAGTTCGCACGCGAGAACGCGGAGGAGCCTGCGCGCGCGGCGGTATCCCGCGGCGGGAGCAACGCCGGTGCCGCTGAAGAGCGCTGGGTAGTGTGCTGGCGTGGTGAGCCCGCGAGTTGCGTATCGACGGCTCCAAGCGCGCCGGAGCACCCTGTTCGCGGTCGTCGGCATCGTCCTGATCGCCCTTGGCGTGATCCTCACCCTGACTCGGGTCGTCGGCGACCTGCTGCCGACGGTGCTCGCGGTCGCCGGCCTGGTGTCTTTGGTCGTCGGCATCGCGACGGGCAGTCTGCTGGTCTTCGAGAACTTTCGCTACTCCCGGAGCCAGCCCTACTACGACGCCGACGAGGACGAGGACGAGTAGCTACCCAGCCGCTTGACCAACTCGAATAAACGTTCGATTATGGACGGGTGTCTGTCGCTCTTCCCGCCAACCCTCGGGTGCATGAGCTTCGGCAGCGCGTGCTGCGGATGCAGGGGTCCGCGGTCACCCGGACCCTGGAGTCGTTACCGGGGCTGGCTGGGGTTCTGCCGCTGCGGACCGGGGGAGCGTACGCGACCGACAGCCTGAGCCTGGCCATGGCCCTGATGGCCGGGCCGTCCGCGGCCGGGGAGTGGTCGGCGGTGGTCGGGATGTCCGACTTCGGGCTGGAGGCCGCGGCCGCGTACGGGGTGGACCTGGACCGGACAGTGGTCGTCCCCCGGCCGGGCGAGCACTGGCTCAGCGTGACCGCCGGACTGCTGGACGTGGTCGGGGTGGTGCTGGTACGCCCGTACGCGGCGGTCAGCGAGCACCAGGCCGAGCGGCTGCGGGCCCGGCTGCGACAGAAGGACGCCGCCCTGGTCTGCCTGGGCGCCTGGCCCCGAGCCGACGCCACGCTGCGGGTAACCCGTTCGACCTGGGTGGGGCTGGGGCAGGGCTACGGCCACCTGGTCGCCCGGCAGGTGGAGGTGGTGGTCCGCACCGGCGCCTCGCCGCGGACGGTGTCGCTGTGGCTGCCCGCACCGGACCAGCGGGTGCACGTGACCGCGGGGACCGAGTCCGAGGTCGAGCCGGCCGGGCGGGCGGTGGGGTAGTGGCGGCCGATTTGGAGCGCAACGTGCTCGACGCGGCGCCGAGTGCAGCAGCCGACGGCGAAGCAACGCTTCTGCGCTTCGCCGGCGGCGACGAACGAGGTGCCTTGAGCGGAGAGCACAGCGAGCGGAGCGAGCAGTCAGACACTGCGCGAGCGAACAGACCAAACCAAAGGGTGATGGTCGTGTGGTGTCCGGACTGGCCGGTGGTGGCTGCGGCGGCCCAGCTCGGCGAGGACCCGCAACGGCCGCTGGCGGTGGTCGAGCACGGAGAGATCTACGCCTGCTCCGCGGCGGCCCGTCTCGAGGGTGTACGCCGGGGGATGCGTCGTCGGGACGCGGCCGCCCGCTGCCCCGAGCTGATCGTGATGGAACGGGCGGTCGAGCACGAGACCCGAACCTTCGAGATCGTGCTGTCCGCCGTGGAGGAGGTCGCCGCCGGGGTGACCCCGATCCGGCCCGGGCTTTGCGCCCTGGGGGTGGCCAGCCGGTACCACGGCGGAGAGGCACAGGCGGCCGGGGTGGTAGCCGAGCACCTGGTGGCCGCCGGGCTGTGGGACTGCCGGATCGGCATCGCCGACGGCATCTTCGCGGCCGAGCAGGCGGCCCGGCGGACGGTCCCGCAGGACTGCTGCGTGGTGGCGCCCGGCGGCTCGGCCGCATTTCTGGCCCGGCTGCCGGTCAAGGTGCTGGAAGACCCGGACCTCGCCATCCTGCTCCGCCGGCTGGGCATCCGCAGCCTGGGCGACTTCGCCGCGCTGGCCCCCCGGGACGTGCTGACCCGCTTCGGCGTACGCGGGGCGGGGCTGCACCGGCTGGCCCGGGGCGAGGACGCCCGTCCGGCGGTCTCCCGCCGCCCGCCGCTCGAGCTGGACCAGCGGGTGGCCTTCGAGCCGGGGCTGGAGACCATCGAGCCGATCGTGTTCAGCACCCGGCAGACCGCCGACCGGCTGGTCGCCGAGCTGTCCCGGCACGGCCTGGTGGCCACCCAGGTGCGGGTCGAGGTGACCACCGACGGCGGCTGGACCGGATCCCGGGTCTGGGCGCACTCGCGCTGGTTCACCGCGCCGGACGTGATCGACCGCCTCTACTGGCAGCTGCAGGGTGGCCCCTTCCCCGAGCCGGTGACGGCGGTGCGGCTGGTCCCCGAGGCGGTGGAGTCGCTGGCCGACCACGGCGAGGGGCTGTGGGGCGGCACCCGCGACGACCAGGTGGAGCGGGGGATCGCCCGGCTGCAGGGGATGCTCGGGCCGGAGGAGGTCCTCGCCCCCGCGGTGCAGGGCGGCCGCAGCCCGCGGGACCGGCAGTCGCTGACCCCGTGGGGGGAGCGTCGCGGTGCGGGGCGCGACCCCCGGCTGCCCTGGCCGGGGAGCATCCCGCCTCCTGCACCGGCCCGGGTGTTCGCCGAGCCGCAGTCGGCGGAGGTGCTGGACGCCGACCGGCGGACGGTGCTGGTCGACGGCCGCGGCCTGCTCAGCGCGGCCCCGGCGGTGCTGGCGGTCGACGGCACGGAGCCGCTGCAGGTCGAGGCATGGGCGGGCCCGTGGCCGATCGACGAGCTGTGGTGGGACCCGGTCCGGGCCCGCCAGGTGGCCCGCTTTCAGGTGGTCGGGGTGGACGGCAGCGCCTGGCTGCTGCGAGTGGAGGACGGCAGATGGGAGACGGAGGCTCGCTATGACTAGTTTTTTCGAGCGACGCGACCAGGTGCGCGCTGGGCTGCTCACCGGGGACGCGCGGGCCTGGCTGCACGCTCCCTGGTTGGAGATCTGTGGCCGGTTGTTGCAGTTCGGGGCCCAGATTTCTGCCACAGCCTGCAGCAGAAGACTCGCCGGCAGTCGGTAAGCGATGGGCTGGTTCAACCCGGACGTCTCCTGGGCCGAGCTGGAGCGGCAGATCTCTGGCCGGACGGCCCGCGACCGGACGGCCACGAACCCCGACGGGGACAGCGCGCCGGGCTACTCCCACAGGCGCCCCGCGTACGCCGCGGTCGCCGAGGGGCTGGTGCAGCCGCCGGAGACGCCGACCGTGCCTTACGCCGAACTGCACTGCCACAGCAACTTCAGCTTCCTCGATGGGGTGAACGATCCGGAAGAGCTGATCGAGGAGGCGGTCCGGCTGGGTCTGGACGCGCTGGCGATCACCGATCATGACGGCTTCTACGCCGCGTCCCGGTTCGCCGAGGCGGCGGCCGCGTACCCGTTGCGCACGATCTACGGCGCCGAGCTGTCCCTCGGCCTGACCGAGCCGCAGAACGGGGTGGCCGACCCCGAGGGCCAGCACCTGCTGGTGCTCGCTTCGGGTATCTCGGGCTACCACCGGCTGTCGGCGGCGATCACCGAGGCCCAGCTGCGCGGCGACGAGAAGGGCCGGCCGCTCTACGACCTGGACGAGCTGGCCGAGCAGGCCGACGGCCACTGGGTCATCCTCACCGGCTGCCGCAAGGGTGCGGTCCGTTGGACTCTGGACCACCAGGGGCCGGCCGCCGCGGCCGAGGCGCTGGACGAGCTGGCCGCAAGGTTCGGCCGCGACCAGGTGCTGGTCGAGCTGATCGACCAGGGCCGGCCGATCGACTCGACCGTCAACGACGCACTGGCCCGGATCGCCGCCGACTCCGGTCTGCCGCTGTTGGCCAGCAACAACGTGCACTACGCCACCCCGGCCAACGGCCGGCTGGCGGCGGCGGTCGCCGCGGTCCGAGCGCGGCGCAGCCTGGCCGACATGGACGGCTGGCTGCCCGGCCCGGGCGCCCACCTGCGCTCCGGCGTCGAGATGCAGCGGCTCTTCGCCCGTTATCCCGGCGCGGTGGCGCGTACTGTCGAAGTCGCCGACCGCTGCGCCTTCGACCTGCAGCTGGCCAAGCCGAAGCTGCCCAAGCAACGGGTGCCGCTGGACCACACCCCGATCAGCTGGCTGCGCGAGCTGTGCCGCCGCGGCGCCGACCAGCGCTACGCGCACATCCGGGAAGAGGCGGAGGCCCGGCTGGCGCGTGAGCTCCAGGTCATCGAGGACAAGGACTTCCCGGGCTACTTCCTGATCGTGCACGACATGGTCGCCTACGCCCGGGAGCGGGGCATCCTCTGTCAGGGCCGCGGGTCGGCCGCCAACTCGGTGGTCTGCTACGTCCTCGGCATCACCGCGGTCGACCCGATCAAGTTCGAGCTGCCCTTCGAGCGGTTCCTGTCCACCACCCGGGAGGAGGAGCCCGACATCGACGTCGACTTCGACTCCGACCGCCGGGAGGAGGTGATCCAGGAGGTCTACCGCCGCTACGGCCGGCACAACGCCGCTCAGGTCGCCAACGTGATCAGCTACCGGCCCAAGTCCGCGGTCCGGGACATGGCCAAGGCGCTGGGTTACTCCACCGGCCAGCAGGACGCCTGGAGCAAGCAGATCGACACCTACGCGCAGATCGCCGATGCCGACCACGAGGTGCCGGAGCCGGTGGTCGACCTGGCCAACCAGCTGCTCAAGGCGCCGCGGCACCTGGGCATCCACTCCGGCGGCATGGTGCTGACCGAGCGGCCGGTCGGCGAGGTCTGCCCGATCGAGCGCGGCCGGATGGACGCTCGCACCGTGCTGCAGTGGGACAAGGACAGCTGCGCGGCGATGGGCCTGGTCAAGTTCGACTTCCTGGGGCTCGGCATCCTGGCCGCGATCCAGTACACCTTCGACCTGGCTGCCGCCCACCCCGGCGAACGCTGGACGCTGCAAACTCTGCCCAAGGAGGAGGCCGGGGTCTACGACATGCTCTGCCGGGCCGACTCGATCGGGGTCTTCCAGGTGGAGAGCCGGGCCCAGATCGGCACCCTGCCCCGGCTGCAGCCGCGCCGGTTCTACGACCTGGTGGTGGAGATCGGGCTGATCCGGCCCGGCCCGATCCAGGGCGGCGCGGTGCACCCCTACATCCGCCGGGCCACCGGCAAGGAGCAGGTCAGCTACCTGCATCCCGCCCTTGAGCCGGTGCTGAAGCGGACCCTCGGCGTGCCGCTGTTCCAGGAGCAGCTGATGCAGATCGCCATGACCGTCGGCGGCTGCAGCGGCGACGACGCCGACCTGCTCCGGCGGGCGATGGGCTCCAAACGCGGCATCGAGAAGATCGAGCGGCTCAAGGACAAGATGTACGAAGGGATGGAGGACCACGGCATCGTCGGGGAGCTGGCCGCCGACATCTACACCCGGGTCCAGGCCTTCGCGAACTTCGGCTTCGCCGAGAGCCACGCGATCAGCTTCGGGCTGCTGGTGTACGCCTCGTCCTGGCTCAAGCTGCACTACCCCGGCGCCTTCCTGGCCGGCCTGCTGCGGGCCCAGCCGATGGGCTTCTACTCCCCGCAGTCCCTGGTCGCCGACGCCCGGCGGCACGGCGTCGAGGTGCGGCGACCGGACATCGCGAGGTCCGGCGTACACGCCGACCTCCAGCCGCTGGGTTCCGCGCTCGGCGATGAGCCGACCGGGATGCCGAGCTGCCTGGAGTTCGAGCAGCCGCCGGTGGGACCGTTCACCCGGGATGCGCCCGACCCGACGGCCGCACACCGCCGGGACGGCCATTTCGCGGTCCGGCTCGGGCTGACGTCGGTGCAGGGAATTTCCTCCGAGCTGGCGGCGACGATCGTCGCCGAGCGGGAGCGGGGGCCCTTCACCAGCATGAACGACGTGGTCCGCCGGACGGGACTGACCGTGCCGCAGACCGAGGCCCTGGCCACCGCGGGCGCGTTCGACGGCTTCGGGCTGTCCCGGCGGCAGGCCCTGTGGAACGCCGGGTACGCCGACAGCGGCAACACCCTGCCCGGCACGGCCATCGACGCCGCGCCCCCGGCACTGCCGGGGATGAGTGCGGTCGAGCTGACCCTGGCCGACATCTGGGCGACCACGATCTCCCCGGGCGAGCACCCGATGCAGCATCTGCGGCCGGTGCTGGAGGAACAGGACATCGTTCCGATCGCCCGGCTCGGCGAGGCGTACGCCGAGCGCCGAGTCCGCGTCGCCGGGCTGGTCACCCACCGGCAGCGGCCGGGGACCGCGGCCGGGATCACCTTCCTCAACCTGGAGGACGAGACCGGCATGCTGAACGTGGTCTGCTCGCAAGAGCTGTGGCGGCGGTTCGGCCGGGTGGGCCGGAACGCCGCCGGCATGGTCATCCGGGGTCGGGTCGAGTACAACGACGGGGTGACCAACCTGGTCGCCGAGCGGTTGCAGCCGCTGAGCTCGGTCTACCCGCGGGCCGCCGGGGTGCTGCCCGCCGGTCACCGCTCGCGGGACTTCCGGTAGGCGGACGACCGCGTACGCGTCAGCCGGGCGGGTAGCCGTCCGGGTACCCGTAAGTCGGCGGCGCCGGGTCGTACCGCGCCCCGTTCGGTGAGGCCGGCATCACGGTGAACACGAGCAGGATCAGCCCGCCGAGCCAGGGGATGAGGGTGAGCAGGACCAGCCAGCCGCTGAACCCGGCATCGTGCAGCCGCCGGACCGTGACCGCGAGGGTGGGCACCACCACGGCGAGGTAGAACACACCGATCGCCACCAGCAGCGGGATGGCAGGGGCGCCGGGCGTCTCACCGCCGTCCGGGGAGGTGAGGGTGCCCAGGACCGCCGCCGGGATGCCGAGCACGAACGCCGTCACGAACGTGAACAGGGTCCACCACCAGTACTCGGCCCGGCCGGCCCGCCCGGAGAACCTGGCGTACTTGGCGAACCCGCGGCGAACCGCGCCACCGAAGCCGATGCCGTAGTGCGGCCAGTCCAGCGGGGGCGGCGGGGCGTAGAGGCTCATTTCGACTTTGTTCCTCTCAGAAGCCCGAGGGCATCCTAAATGCTGGCTCGGCGGAGGTTCGTCCCGGTGCATCATCGGGGCCGGGTGTGGTCGACCTGGCCACCATGCCCGCCGCGGGGCAGCCGGTGACGCGTGACGGCCGGACCGGTGGCGGGCGGCGCGGAGGCGGTCGCGGACATCGACGCCCGGGAGCGCGGCAGGGTCTGCCCCAGTGGGTCCAGCCGGCGCTCAGTGAGCGCTCAACAACCGCTCAACGCAAGATGACGATGCGGTCGGGATCTGTCCGCCTAGCCGGGGAGTCGTGGATCGACCTGGATCTTAGGTCCGGGCCCGGCAGCGTCCGGTCGCGTCCCGCCCAGCACCGGACCGACCTGGTCCAGGCTGACCGTCGCGGCGACGAGGGGCCGCGGGTCGACCGCCCGGGTGGC
>DASQUF010000283.1:0-6102 GCA_035641435.1 Propionibacteriaceae bacterium
CCACCACCGTGACGTCCAGCCAGCCGCTCAGCCGGCGGAGGTAGGTCGTCAGCCCCGCCGGATCGGTGCCGGCCGGCCACCGCAACGGCAGAACGTACTCGGCCGCGAGCCGGTCACGGGGATCCGCCGCGCCGTCGGTCAGCACCGCATCGATGACCGTCCGGCCTCCCAGGCCGCCAGCAGGTGCGTGGCGACCAGTCCGTCGGTGGCCAGGGCGGCCGCGGCCCCGAACAGGATGTCGTCGACCAGGCCCGGCTCTCGTACGGCCAGGGCTCCGGCGAGGTCGTGGGCGGCGATCTGCTCGTGCACGGCATCCGCCTCGATGTGCTCGTCGAAGAAGCGGGTGACCTCGGGTCCGAGGCCGAGCCGGCGAAGACCGTTGCCGTAGCGCCGGTTCGGCAATGACGACGTCATCTCCAGGGCCGCCAGGTGTCCGACCGCCGCTCCGCGCAGCCGGCGGTGCAACCCGAACATGGTCATGGTGTTGGCCCAGGCCAGGGTGATCGCCGGGACGGCGCTGGCGAAGTGCCCGTAGTCGTCGCTGAGCCCGAGCCCACGCATGCTCGCGGCGAACAGGCTGGCGTGCATCCACTCCGGGCGGCCCCCGCCGTACTCGTCGGACTGGATCTCCACCAGGGCACACTTCGGCGGTCCGGACAGCCGCGGGATGGCCCAGCTGTGCGGGTCGGCCTCCCTCAGGTGGTAGATCGAGCGGTGCATCAGGAACTCGCTGTACTGGCTGCGGCTGCCCCGGCGGGACAGGTAGGCCGACAGGCTGGGCGACGAGTCGTCCGAAACCAGCCGGGCCAGAGCCGCGGGCACGTCCTTGGGACTCGTCGGGCTCGGCGGCAGCGCCGGGGCCACCAGCTTCCGGAGGGCCTCCTCGGCGACGGACTCCAGGACCGCCGCGGTGGCCACCAGGTCGGGGTGCCACTCCCAGCGCTCGTCGACTCCGGCCAGGCCGCGGTAGTGCAGCTCGTAGAGCAGGTAAAGGCTGACCTGCAGGTCTTCATCGGTCAGACCGTCGGAGGCCTGGTCGGCTGCCCCGCGGGCGGCGTCGACGAGTCCTGGATAGGCGTGCGGCTGGCCGCGTAGCAGCCGCAGGAGGCGGCCGCTGAGCGGTCCGCGAGCCAACACCTGGCTCAAAGCGACGCCCCCGGCCACGTTGCCGTGATCGGTCACCAACATGTCGAGCCGATACCCTCAATTCCAACGGCTTAAGCGGCTCGGCGGTCGGGTACAGCATGATCATGACGTCACCTGCCTCGGACTCGTCGCGACCGTCCCGCGCCACCGTCTATCCGGACGGGCCGATCCTGCTCCGAGGGGACTTCGAGATCACCGCGGCCGACGGCACGCCGATTCCGACCCGTCGTCGGGTGGTGGCGCTGTGCCGGTGCGGCAAGAGTGCTTTGGCCCCATTGTGCGACGGCACCCACAAGGCGGTCTGGCCGGCGGGCGGACGCCGGGCTGGCGGCGCGCGGCACTCGGGCGAGAACGGCAACCAAGCTGGGTCGGCGTAGGGCACGGCTAGGCTCCCGGCGCCCTCACCCGGTCGAGGACTGCGCGGTGGACGGCGGCGGCGAAGGCGACCGGCGCGGTGAAGTCCGGTCCGTCCTCCGGGACCGGCCTGAAGATGTCGCCGGGAAGCTGGGCCTACCGGTCCTGGTGATCACCGGTGCCCCGGACCGCTTCGCGCCGCCGGCCTGGGCCGAGCACCTGGCGGAGCTGTGCGCCGGTCGATGCGGGCCCCCGGCTCCAGTGTGGGTCCGGCCAGCACCACACCGGCCAGGCGGTCGGGGACCGCCAGAGCGGCGAGGATGGCGGACTGGGCTCCGCTCGAGTGGCCGATCAACACGAGGTCCCGCCGGTCCGTCTCGGTCAGCCAGCCCGCCGCCCCGGCGGCGACCCCGGGCACCGTGGACGGTGATGCCCTTCCGCCACCCCGACGCCAGCCGGGCAGGTCGAGCACCGTCGCCCGCGTCCCGGCCCATCTCGCGAGCCCAGGGCTCGACGTAGTGGGGCGCTCCCAGCCCGGGCCGGATCACCACCTCGGGCAGGTCGGCCAGCTCACCTGTGCTCAGGTCGCGGACCAAGCGGTCTCCCACCCTGGTCCACCCCTCTCGCACCTGGTCAACCTAACGTGTGGCCATGACCGAGACCGCCGATCTCGCCGCCTCCCTTCCGATGCCCCGGCGGCCCGGAGTGGTCCGGAAGCTCTGGGGCTGGGTGCTGGACTACGCCTACGTCACCTACTGGTGGCTGCGGGCGTTCTTCGGCCGGAGCAGCTCCGATCAGTACCTCCGCCCGGTGACCGGACCCAAGGCGCCGGTCCTGATCATCCCCGGCGTCTACGAGAGCTGGCGGTTCATGCAGCCGGTCGCGGAGCACCTCTACCGGGGCGGCCACCCGGTGCACGTGCTGGACAAGCTCGGCTACAACACCGGAGCGATCCCGGCCATGGCCGAGATCGTCCGGGACTACCTGCAGCGCGAGGACCTGACCGACGTGATCGTCGTCGCGCACAGCAAGGGCGGGCTCATCGCCAAGTCCGCGCTCGCGGAGCCCGAGACCTTTCACCGGGTCCGGCGGGTGATCGCGCTCAACACGCCGTTCGCCGGGTCGAAGTACGCGAACCTGTTCCTGATCCGCAGCGTGCGGATGTTCACTCCGACCGAGCCGGTGATCCGGGCGCTGCAGGCCAACCTGGTGGTGAACAGCATCATCAGCTCGCTCTACAGCGTGTTCGACCCGCACATCCCGGAGACCAGCCACCTCGAGGGCGCGGAGAACATCGTCCTGCCCGCGATCGGCCACTTCCGACCGATCGGCGTCCCCGACACGCTGCGGACGGTCGACGCGATCATTGCCCGGTCCACGCCGGATCCCCAGTGGTAGCGTCCTTCGATCACTCTCTCCCCGTCCGACCGTGCTCGTCTTGACCAAGCGGTCAAGCCGGACGACTCGCCGTATACGACCTTCCTGGTCTCGCCGTGGTCGAAGTACATCGCGTGGGCGGCCGCCCAGCGGCGGTTGACCCCGAACCAGGTCACGTTCGCCTCGCTCGCCGTCGCCCTGCTCGCGGCCGGCTGCTTCGCGGCGGGCGAGCGGTCGACGTACGTCGCCGGTGCCGTGCTGCTGCAGCTCTCGTTCGGCCTCGACTGTGCCGACGGCCAGCTCGCCCGGCTGACCGGGACCTTCTCGGTCCTCGGCGGCTGGCTGGACGCGATGTTCGACCGGCTCAAGGAGTACGTGGTGTACGCCGGGCTAGCCGTCGGGTCCGCCCGGGCCGGCGACGACGTATGGCTGCTGGCCGTCCTGGCCCTCGGGCTGCAGACCGTACGCCACATCCTGGACTCGGCCTGGTCGGTGACGCCCGCGGCCGTCTCGGCGCTGACGGAGGGCGACCGCCAGCGCGCGGCCGGCCGGCGACGGCGCTGGCACTGGGGCCGGAAGGTGGCGATCCTGCCGATCGCGGAGCGCTGGCTGCTCATCTCGGTCCTCGCCGCCGTGTCGAGTCCACGAATCGTCCTCGCCGTCCTGGTCGTGGCGGGTGGCCTGGCCGCCGCGTACATGGTGGCTGCGCGGATTCGCCGCTCGCTGCGCCCGACCGACGACGGCCTGGCGCCCGGTGCCGCAGCCCAGCTGGATCGGATGCGGGGGGCCGGTCCGGCGGCGGTCGCGCTGGCCCGCGTGGTTCCCACCCACCGGGCGACACCAGTCGTCCTCCCGCTGGCCGGTCTGGTGGTCCTCGCGGCGGCCCTGGTCGCGGCGGTTCGCACGGGCTCGACGGTGCTGCTGCTGGCCGGTGCGGTCGTCTTCGTCGCTCTGGCCGTTGCCGGTGGACACCGCCCGCCGGACCCTCGCTGGGGCTGGGCGGTGCCGCCCGTGCTGGGGGCTGCCGAATACGCCACCGTCGGGGTTGCCGGGTGGGTCAGCGGCGCCGGCGTCGATGCGCTTAACTACGGGTATCTTCTCGGGGTGATTTGGCACCAGTACGACGCGCTCTTCCGTACGCGGCACCGGCTCGGGACCGAGCTCTCCGTCTGGGCCGGTCTCGGGGGATTCGAAGTGCGAATCCTGGTCGTCGCGGCGTGTGCCGCCGTAAGTGCCAGTGCGTACACGATCGCTCTCGCGGCGATGACGGTGTTGCTGGTTGCCTTTGCCGTGGCCCGGGGCCTCGACCTCCGTAAGCGGTCGAGGACGAACCAGGAGTCGGTCGAGAAAGGGAAGGACACATGATCGGCCTCGTGCTGGCCGCCGGTGCCGGCCGGCGGCTGCGTCCACACACCGACCACCTGCCCAAGGCGCTCATTCCGGTCGATGGCGACCGAACTGTGCTGGACGTGATTCTGGCCAACTTCGCTGCGGTCGGCCTTCGCGACGTCGCTCTCGTCGTGGGCTACGCCGCGGACGCGGTCGTCGAACGCCGCACGGACTTGGAACGCCGGCACGGCGTCCGCATCGAGCTGGTGGACAACGACAAGGCGGAGGAGTGGAACAACGCGTACTCCCTGTGGTGCGCCCGGCACCTGCTGGCCGAGGGGGTACTGCTGTCCAACGGAGACACGGTCCACCCGGTCTCGGTCGAGGAGGACCTGCTGGCCTCTTCCGGTGCGCCGTTGCGCATCGCCGTGGACGATCGCAAGACACTCGCCGACGAGGAGATGAAGGTCGCCCTCGATGCCGATGGGAGCGTCGCTTCGATCACCAAGCAGATGGATCCCCGGGCGGCGGCCGGTGAGTACATCGGCGTGACCTTGATCGAACCTGCGGCGGCCGAGCCGTTGACCGAGGCCCTCGAGGCGACCTGGCAACGAGACGCGGGGCTCTACTACGAGGACGGCTACCAGACGTATGTCGACCGCGGCCGTCGCATCGACATCTGTCCGATCGGTGACGTGAGCTGGGTCGAGGTGGACAACCAGGCCGACCTGGCCCGAGCGAGGTCCATCGCATGCCTCTACTAGCGCGGATGGTGGCTACGCCACTCGTCCTGGACATTCGCCCCGGCGCCGTGCAGGATCTGCCGGCGGTCCTGGCCGACCAGCGGATCTCCACCTCAGGCCGCGTGGCCGTGGCCTTCGGCGAGTCCGGCAGTCAGGTGGCCGGGGAGCTCGCGCCGGCCCTCGGCCAGGCCGACCGGTTCTCCATCGGGGACGCCACAGTGGAGAGTGCCACCGAGCTGGCCGACAAGATCCGGGTCGGTTCCTACGACGCGGTGGTGGCGATCGGGGGCGGCCGCGTGCTGGACACGGCCAAGTTCGCCAGCACCCGGCTGGGGCTGCCAATGGTGGCGGTCGCGACGAACCTGGCCCACGACGGAATCGCCTCCCCAGTCAGCATCCTCGGGTCCGGCCCGCAGCGGGGATCCTACGGCGTCGCCCTGCCGCTGGCGGTGATCATCGACCTGGATCTCGTACGCCGGGCGCCGAGACGCTACGTGGTGGCCGGGGTCGGAGATGTCGTCAGTAATATCTCCGCCCTGGCCGACTGGCAGCTGTCCCACGACGTCACCGCCGAGCCGCTCGACGGGCTCGCGGCGAGCCTGGCCCGCACCGCGGCCGGGGGGCTGCTGCTGCGCCGCGACGGCGCGGACGACGACGACTTCCTGCTCACCCTGGCGGAGTCGCTGGTGCTGTCCGGGCTGGCCATGGCCGTCTCGGGCACCAGCCGCCCGTGCAGCGGGGCCTGCCACGAGATCTCCCACGCGATCGACCGGCTCTTCCCCGAGCAGGCGGTCTCCCACGGCGAGCAGGCGGGTCTCGGGGCGGCGTTCGCGACCTTCCTGCGCGGTAACGTGGACGTCGCGGTCGAGCTGGCCACCTTCCTGCGCCGGCACGGGCTGCCGGTTCTGCCAGCCGACATCGGTCTCGACGTGGACCAGTTCACCGAAGCCGCCCTCTTCGCGCCGCAGACCCGCCCCGGCCGGTACACGATCCTCGAACATCTGGACCTCGGGACGGAGGAGATGACGAAGGCCGTCGAGGGCTACATCGCGACGGTCGGGGCATGACGAGTCCGGCCAAGGGGCGCGACCCCCTTGAACCCCCGCCGCGCGCGCAAGAACACCCGGGAGCGCGCGTTGATCCGACCAAGGGG
>DASQUF010000284.1:0-5378 GCA_035641435.1 Propionibacteriaceae bacterium
CCTGTCCGCGGGTGGTGGCGTCCTGCACGCGCACTGTCAGCCTAAACGCCGATTCCAGGCGGTCGCCCGCGTGTTGTCGGCGCGCCGCCGGGGTCTAAGGGGGTCCTCCCCCCTTGCTGATCTACGGCACGGCGTACGGTCCCCGACCGGTCGACCACACATCGTCGAGGATTCCCTGGGCGCGCTCGCCCCGCACCAGCCGCGGGGTGAACTGGTCGTCGATCACGTATGGCACCGGCTCGACGGCCTTGACCTCGCCACCCCAGAGGGTGATCTCGACGAAGATGCCCTCCCGGGTCTTGGTCTGGAAGTCCATATCGAAGATGAAGTTGCCGAGCGAGTGCACCACGGTGCTCGAGCCGACCCGCTCCCAGCCCTGGACCCAGTGTGGGTGGCCGCCGATGACCAGGTCGGCACCGGCCTCTGCGAAGGCACGGGCCACGGTGCGCTGGCTCGCCTCCGGCCGGTGGGTGTACTGCGTGCCCCAGTGCGGGACGACAACTACGACATCGACCGTGCGCTTGAGGGTGCGGATATCGGCGGTGATCCGGGTCAGGGCCTGCCGGTTGAGCGGACCGGTGCGGGGCGGCATGTTCAGCCGATTGGTGCCCGCCCGCCGGCTGGTCGCCGCCGGGCTCTCGCCGATCGAGTCGGTGGCCAGCAGGCCGATGCGCACGCCGTCGCGGGTGAGGACGACCGGCTTCCGGGCCTCGGTCAGGTTGCGGCCGGCGCCGACGTAGGGCAGCTTCGCGCCCTTCAGCCGGTTCAAGGTCTGGCGCAGCGCCCGGTCGCCGTAGTCGCCGACGTGGTTGTTGGCCAGCGAGACGACGTCGAAGCCGGCCGACGCGAGGCCGCGCAGGACCCGGGGACTCGCCCCGAACGAGTCGCCACCCTGGGTCGGCTGGCCGTCGGTGGACAACGTGGACTCCAGGTTGCCGACCGTGATGTCCGCCCGGGACAGCCGATCGGCGAGCGGGCGGAAGGCCGTCCGCGGGTCGTCGGCGATGGCCCGCCCGACCCGGCGGCCAAGCATGACGTCACCGACGATCGTGATCGTGGTGACCGCGGGTGCCGGGTCGGCGGCCGGAACCTGGAGGGAGTAGCGCTCCGGATCGCGCAGCGGGTGCCGGCCACCGACCGTGAGCACCCGCACGCTGGGGTCGACGTCCGCGGCCGGGAGCACACCCAGCACATCGATGCGGCTGCGGACCGCCCGCAGCACGTCGGCGGACGTGCCGTCACCAAAGCTGACCAGCCGCATCCGTCCGCCGGCCTGACCGATCGCCGACCAGCGGTTCGGGCGCTCGGTAATCACCCGGCGGGCCGCCGCCACGGCCACGTCGGCCACCGGTCGGGTGGCGTGCACCACCAGGGCCAGCGGCTGGGTGGCGGCTGCGGTGGGCGTCGGACTGGTCGACGGGGTCGGGGACGGCGCCGAGGGACTCCCGGCACTCGACGCAGCCGAAGGGCTCGGGCTGGGGCCCGGGTCGGCCTGGGTAAGCGAGCAACCGGTCAGCGCCAGCAGGGACACCAGGGCGTACGCGCCTCCGCGGCGCAGGACCTGGCGTACCGGCACCCGGACAGTCTGCCTGGGCAGGGAAATCAGTCCACCAGTCGTTCGGCCGAGTCGAGGTAGGGCCGGGCGACCCGGTCGGGGGCGCCCACCACGTCGAGCACGTAGAGCCCGGTCGAAACCCGTTCGAGGAAGCCCCACTCCCAGATCCGCTGGGCATCGACCCCGGAGTGCTTGGCGAGCACGGAGCAGTAGCTCTCCGCGACCGTCCGCGCGTTCGGCCCGAGCAGTGTGCTCGACCAGTCCCGTAGGACCACTCCGAGGTCGTACGCCCGGTCGGCGACGAACCCGTCCGGGTCGACGAAGACGTAGCCGGTGTCCGCGCCCGGCCGGGGTGCCCGGACCGCCAGCAGGTTGCCCGGATGCGGGTCACCATGGACCACCACCAGGTCCCGGTCCGCCTCAGCGGCCCGGCGCCCGGCGTAGGCCAGGGCCTGGTCGATCACCTGGACCGAGCAGGGCTGGTCCAGCCGGTCCCACGCCTCCCGGATGAGCTGGGCCAGCCCCGACGCCTTGTCCTGCCCCGGGAGTGGACGGGTCGGGCCCGGGTCCAGCCAGGCGAGGGCGAGCGTGTCGACCAGGCAGCGCAGCTGGTCCGGGACCGTTCGGCCACGGGTGGCCAGGGACGGGCCGAGGTCCTCCAACAGCACCGCCCGGCGGTCCGGGTCAGCGCGGAGCAGCCGCACGTAACCCCGGCCGGCCCCGCGCTCCAGCGTGGCCACCTGCTCCGGCCAGCCTTCCGCGATCACCGCCACCTTGACCACAGCCGAGCTCCCGTCCGCGCAGCGGGCGCGGGCCACGAACGAGGCGCTTCCCCCGGGCAGTCCGCGACCGATGGTGACCGACCAGTCCTGCTCCAGGGCCGCCAGGACCTCGGGCAGGGCGGCGATCCAGGCGGCACCCTCGGCGCCCATCGCCGCCACCCGATGCCGGGTCAGCGGCTGCAGCCGGACCGAGTCCGGCGGGCGCTCAGTCGAGGATCCGGGCATGGATGTTGCCGGGGAACCGGACGGTGAAACGCGAACCACCGATCATCGCCTTTACCGCGGCGATCCGCGCGTCGATCTCCGCTCGCCGGGCGGCCGGCACCCGCTCGAAGTAGTGCGTGTGGATCTCCCCGTCCCGGGTCTGGGCCCAGGCCCCGACGATCCGGCCGTCCACCCACAGGGTCGGTCCACCGTTGCCGACGCTGTCGAAGGCATCGACCGCGGCGGCGGGCAGGTACCAGTCCCGCTGTTTCCAGCCCATCGTGGTCGGGTCGAGTCCGGGCAGCACCGCCACCCACGGTTCCGCGGCCGAGACCGGCTCGTCGTCCGGCGCCAGCCAGCCCAGGCCGGCGGCGAGCTCGACCTCGACGGCGCCGCAGTCCGCGAGCGACTGCCGCGTGGTCCGCAGCGGCCAGCCCATCCACCACGCCAGGTCGGTCGTGGTCCCCGGCCCGAAGCGGCGCAGCCAGTGCCCGGCCAGCTCGGCAGCGGCCACCCGGGGGTCCTCACCGCCGAGCCCGCCGGGCAGCCAGTCCTCGGCGGCCGCGTACGCGTAGGCCCCGTTGATCCAGCTGCTGGGTCGGGTCCGGAGCATCAACCCGGCGAAACCCAGGAGGGCCAGCACCCGGGTGTGGGCCCCTTGGATCGCGGCATAGGACTTGCCCGGCGCAAGCTGCAAGGGCTGACGGAGCGCGGGCAGCCGCTCTCCGACCGCCCGCGCCGTGCTGGGCCCGTGCTGGCGCAGGTCGGCCAGCACCAGGCGCTCGGCCTCCGCCAGCCAGGCCTCGGGGTCGGCCACGCCGTTGGCGGCGAGCATCTGCCGGGTCCGGCGTCGCTCGGGCTCGACCAGGGCAAGAGTCGCGGCGGCATGCATCCGCCGCGCCACCGGAGGGGTCGCGACCCACAGCGTGCGGCGCATTGCGTGGTGCCGGATCAGCTGCCGATCGACGTAGAGCGCCTGCTCCACCGCGGCGATCGACGGGTGCACCATCCGGACCATCGCGGACAGGTAGACCGTTGGAGGGTCGGTGGAGTGCAGCGCGACCAGCGCGTCGGCGATCCCCGGGACGTCGTCGATGCGGGTCGACGGAAGCAGCAGATGTCGCGCGGCCAACCGCGCGCGCCGCTCCTCGTCGTCGATGGCCCGCACGCCCGCTCGGTCAGCTCTCCGGCACCAGCGGCGCGTACAGGTCGACCCGCACCCCGTCCGGGTCCAGCACCGTGGCGTAGCGCTGGCCCCAGAACGCGTCGAACGGCTCCAGGTGGGAGCCCGCGCCGAGCCCGCTGAGCTCGGCATGCATCCGGTCCACCTCGTCAGGGCTGGCACAGCGGACGGCCAGGCTGACCCGTCCGCTGCCCGACCCCGTCCAGTCCGGGTCGAACGAGCGGATCACGTCCTCGCTGTCCAGCATCAAGCGGAAGCCGCCCAGCTCGATGTCCAGATGGCCGCCCGTCTCCGGCGACGGCTCCGGCACGTCGCAGCCCAGGGCACGGTAGAAGGCCACCGATCGGGCCAGGTCGGCGGCCACCAGGCCAATGGCGTCGATTCGTCCAGTAGTCATAACGGCAGGCTAGAGCCTGCCACCGACACGACGGTCGGATGCTTGTCGAAGGGCTTCCGACAAGCTCGGCCGCATGGACGCCGCTCAGGAGCAGACGGCGCCGACGTTCGCGGAGCGGACCAGGCGGGCGTACTTGGCCAGCACGCCGCGGCGGGCCGGCCGTGGGGTGGGGACCCAGTCGGCGATCCGCTTCTCCAGCACCTCTGGGCTGACGTCGAGGTCCAGCGTGCCGCCGGCCACGTCCAGGGTGATCCGGTCGCCGTCCTGAACCAGCGCGATCGGCCCGCCCTCGGTGGCTTCCGGGGCGATGTGTCCGACGCAGAGCCCCGTGGTTCCGCCGGAGAACCGGCCGTCGGTGACCAGCATGACGTCCTTGCCCAGGCCCGCGCCCTTGATCGCCCCGGTGATCGCCAGCATCTCCCGCATCCCCGGTCCGCCCTTGGGGCCCTCGTAGCGGATCACCACCACGTCGCCGGCCACGATGGTGCCGTCCTCCAGCGCGTCCATCGCCGCCCGTTCCCCGTCGAACACCCGGGCGGTGCCCTGCCACACGGAGGTGTCGAAGCCGGCGCTCTTCACCACCGCACCCTCCGGGGCGAGAGAGCCGTGCAGGATGGTGATGCCACCAGTGGGGTGGATCGGGTTGCTCAGCGAGCGGACGATCACCCCGTCCACATCCGGCGGCGCGATGTCGGCCAGGTTCTCCGCCATGGTCTTGCCCGTCACGGTCAGGCAGTCCCCGTGCAGCAGGCCGGCGTCCAGCAGGGCCTTCATCACCACCGGCACGCCGCCGACCCGGTCCACGTCGTTCATCACGTAGCGGCCGAACGGCTTCAGGTCGCCCAGGTGCGGCACCGTCTTGCCCACCCGGACGAAGTCGTCCAGGGTCAGATCGACGTCGGCCTCGTTGGCGATGGCCAACAGGTGCAGTACGGCGTTGGTCGAGCCGCCGAAGGCCATGGTCACCGCGATCGCGTTCTCGAACGCCTCCTTGGTCAGGATCTGCCGGGCGGTGATGCCGCGGCGGAGCAGCTCGACCACGGCCATGCCGCTGCGCCGGGCGAAGCCGTCCCGGCGCCGGTCGACCGCGGGTGGCGCCGCCGACCCGGGCAGCGACATCCCCAGCGCCTCCGCCGCCGAGGCCATCGTGTTGGCGGTGTACATGCCACCGCAGGACCCCATGCCGGGGCAGGCGGCCTTCTCGATGGCGGTCAGCTCGTCGCGGCTGATCAGGCCGCGCGCGCAGGCGCCGACGGC
>DASQUF010000285.1:0-6408 GCA_035641435.1 Propionibacteriaceae bacterium
CCCTTCCGCCGCGCCAGTCGGACCTGATGAGCCGACGGGCCGGGGATGTCCCAGAAGTGGTCATAGGCTCGACGCACCGCCTGTTCGACGCGCGGCCGGACCGCCTTGGTGGTGCCGTTGCGGACCAGCCGCAAGGTGTCCTCGTTCAGCTCGCAGAACCGCGCGATCCCGCAAAGGGAGTACCCGACGGCCGCGAGCGCTTGCAGCCGCCGCCGGGTGCCCAGGGCACGCACGGGGCGCTGGTCACCGCGCAGCCCGGCCGCGAGGTGCTTGCGGTAGCGGGCGTAGGCCAGCCGCGCGGGTTCGCACCGGCACCTGAAGTGGGTGTAAGCGCTTTCGTGCCCGCCGTGCAACTCGCCGGGACAGGTGTCCTCCACCTGCTCCGGCGGCAGCAACTCGAAGGTGACGCGGTGCTTTGGCGTCATGGGGCACTCCGACGACGGCAGTCAGCCACGGGGCTCGGCCTCCCCGGTCTCGTCAGCCCGCAGCGTGGCCGTGTTCAGCTCCCGCAGGCGCTCGATCTCCTCGAACAGAGCTCGGAGCTTGGACATCGGGACGCGCACCACGGTGTCGTCGCCGAAGTAGATGCCCTTGTCCAGGCCGAGTCTGGTGGCCAGCGCCTTGGTCTGGACGCGGAGCTTCGCGGCGCGCTGGCGTTCGGCGTTGTCCAGTGCCTGCGCCTCACGCTTCAGCCGGTCGTGCTCGAGACGGGCCAGGTGGTCCTCGACGAAGGGGCCGGTGAGCTGGCGGGGCTGGACCATGATCAGGCGCAGCGGGTGCAGGCCGTTCGCGTTGGGCTCGCACGCGTCGGTAACGATCTTGCGGGCCTCGTCGAAGTCGATGCTGTCGGAGTGGGTGGCGCGCTCGCCGATCTCCTTGATCAGCCGCTCGGCCAGCAGCATCAGCTCCGGCTTGGCGTCAGCGCGCTCGCCGTCCTCGACCCACTGGCGGACGTCATCGCGTTCGCTGGAGAGTGAGATGCCGAGGAGGCCGGTGGGATTGCGTCTGCCGCCGAGCTTGGCTTCGGGGGTCTCGCGCAGCCGGACGACATAGCCGCGCTCCTCGACGTACGTACGTTCGGCAGAGAAGCGGTTCTGGCCGAACATGATCACGGCGTCGGGCCAGCCGTAGCGCCTCTGCTCGGCGTACCAGGCGTCGGACTTGATGGCGGGCAGTTGCATGATGATCTCCGGATTGGGGTCGGCGGTGCGGAACGAACTCAGGTTAGCCGACCCCACACCGGCTAGTCAACTACCGGCGTCCGGCCCGGGTGCCACACGCCACCTCGTCCACGCAATGCGGACCTTCACCGCCCAGCACGTATGTACCGCCCTGCTGTGGCCTGCCCAGCGTGATACCGCACCGCTCGCACACGAACGGCTCGTTCGCCCCGACGTGCCCGCGCTCGGCCGCGACCGCCTCGAACTGCCCCACCAGCTCGGCCAGCGCGTACTTGCCCTTCTGCGCGGCCAGCATCCGCACCAGGCTCTCGACATGGCCCCGGATCGCCCCCAGGTGGTCCATCACGATCGTGCGCTCGTCGAACTCGGCCACCGGGTCCGGGTCGAAACCGGGGTCGGCGTTCTCGATCAGCGCGTCGAACGCGCCCAGCGCCGCCGTCTGCGCCGTGGCCAACCCGCGCAGCGCCAGCAGCGCCTTGGCCATGTACTCGTCGCCGTCGGACAACTCACGCACGCCGCTTCACCGCCAACCACACAATCTTGTTCAGCGGCACGATGACCCGCTCGTTGTCGTCGGCGCCGAACCGCTCGAGCACCACCACGCCCGCGCCGAGAACGTTCACCCGGCCCTGCAACTCGTCGCTGTACTTGCCGTCGCCGCCGAAGTGCAGGATGACATCCAGTGAGTACTCGGCCGCCGCCTCCAGGTCGCTGCGCAGCTCCTCCAGTCCCGCCTCCGCCCTGACCCCCGGCGCCAGCTCTCTGCCCAGCGCACTCAGGTCGATCTCCACGCCCCGGCTCATTCCATCGCTCCCCATGCCGCATCCGTCATGCGGCGCTCGTGGCCCTCGACAAGGCCCAGCCAGTCCTGCTCGCGGACGATCACCGCCCACTGCCACGGCCGCGCCGTGGACTTGTTCAGCCAGTGGAACAACTCCGGGTCGCACCACGCGGCAGGAACCACTTCGAAGTCGCTCAGGTCGCGGTGCTCGTCGGTGATCAGGTGCGTAAAGCGGGTCACCCGACGCTCGCGGGCCAGCTTCAGCAACGCCATGTAGTCCTCGCCGCGCTCGACCACCCGCTTGTGCGGGTCCACCCCGTCCAGGGGCAGCCCGTCCTGCATGGTGACCAGCACCCGCCAGCCCCTCACTCCAGACCTCTCCCGCTCTCGATCATCAACCGCTGACTCTCCTGGTACGCCTCGAACATCGTCACCTGCCGGGCATCGGTCGGGTGGTCGGTCTTCATGTAGGGCAGCATCACCTGGTCGATCGTGACCATCTCGGTCTCGATGATCGCGAGCTGGGCTTCCACCCAGTCCTTGGTGATCCGCCACGCCACCCGGCGCGCGTGCTCCTCGGTCAGGTAGGACGGCTGGACCTTCTGCTTGCGCAGCACCGCCTGCACCGCCTGCCAGTCGGTGGGCACCGTGAACTCACGCATACCGAACGGGGTGCGCGCGGTGAACGCCAGCGCCGTCGGCTCGCCGTGGTCGTCGTACTCGACCGCGACCGCGCGAGCGCCCGCCTTCGCGAGAATGGTCTGGACCTCGCTCGCGGTCTTCGCCGCGTTGATCTTCGTCGTGTAGTCCTTGAGCGGCATCACGGCCCCCGGCGGATGAGTCGCTGGACCTGGGTCAGCAGGGCCTCCACGCGCGCCAGCGTCGAGGGATGCAACTGCGACTCGCCGGACCCGATCAGCGCGGCCAGCTCGTTCTCGATCTTCCTCAACTCCGAGGTCACCGGCGGCATGTCACCGGGCACGTCCTGCTCCTCGACCCAGTAGACGATCACCGTGTCGTCACCTGGCCGCACGCTGACTGTGCCGTCGTCCACCCGGACACCGGCCGCCTGCGCGTGCTGGCGCGCCGCCGCCAGCGCCTTCTCCAGCTCGGCCGACGCCGCACCGTCCCAGACGCCCTCGCCGTAGCAGGGCACCAGCCACTCGTGCCGCCGGACCATCACCGTCCTGGCACTCCAGGTAGCCATCAGCTCGCCCCCGTCAGCTCGGCGGCGTGCTTGCGCTCCCACCGCGACGGACGGCAGTGCCGCCGCTCGCCGCGCCGGTGCGCGATCGCACCCCCGCCGCAGAAGCAGTTCAGCTCCGGCGGCCACGTCTCCAGGTGCGGCGCCGCGTCCAGCGCCCAGTGCCGTCGCCACGACGGGTGGTTGTGCCAGCGCCACGCCAGCGCCCGCAACGTCGGGCAGAAGTCGACCATCGGCGTGCGCGCGTTGCCCTCGGCGGTGAAGCCGCAGCCCGCGCACGCGTGACACCCCGCGCTTACCGGCTGATGCTCAGCCAGCACCGCCATCAGCGTGTCCGCGTCATGGGGATCACGCACCCCGTACTGGCCGGTCCGCGCCGCCTGGGCGCGCTCCAGGACGAACTCCCACAGGCGGCTCACGATGGCGCACCTAGCGCCTTGATAGCCGCCATGATCAGCTCGCGGCCCCGGCGATCCTGCGAATCGTCCAGCACCTCCAGGTAGCCGTCGTCGTCGAACTCGCCGTCAATGAAGTCGGCGCGGATCAACGCCGCCAGCAGGTCGAAGTCCCAGCCTGAGTTGCCGAACGGGCGCTTGCCGCTGAATCCCTCCAGCTCCGTCCACAAGGTCGTCAACAGGCCGACCAGGTACTCGCCGATGGTGCCTACGCCCGCGTCGTTGTCTTCCGGCATCGGCGCCGCCAGCACCTCGCGCGGGTCCACCTCCCGGCCGGTCATGCCGACCTGCCCTGGACGTGCTCGATCGCGGCGTCGATCGGGAAGTCGTCGATCTCGGCCATCACCTTCCGCGACTCCCAGCCCCGGTTCGGTGTGTGCGGCGAACCCACGAGCACCCACATACCCGAGTTCGGACCCTCCAGGCTCTCGGGAGCTTCACGCCGGAAGTCGAGCCTGCCCGCGTACACCGCGTCGCTCTCTTCCTTGGTCATCTGGCGACCAGGGCAGTGCGTGGTGGTCGCGCCCTCGAAGCTGCCGCAGCGGGTGCAAGAGAACAGGCCCCCCGCGCAGAACTGGCAGGACCAGCCGCCGTCCTCATGCTCACCCGGGCAGACGTACTCGACGTGCCCGGATTCTTCGAAGGTGACCGCCGTGGCCGCCTCGTTGTCCGGGATGTCCTGCGGCAGCGCCAGCTCACGCAGCCGGGCCTCCACCTCGAGACACAGCCGGTCGTAGACCCGCAGCAGACCTTCCGACCACAGGTAGCCCCCCGCGTGCTGCTCGAGTGTCGGCCGCTGCGCGGCCACCATCGCCACGAACTCCTCGGCCGTGACACTCTGCGCGGTGATGTCGTGGCAGCCCGCGAACAGGTTGGCGATCTTGACGATCACCTTGTCCAGCGCCCACACGAACCGGGCCTCGGGCTCGTGGCGCTGCTCGTAACGCAAGATCATCTCCGGGAACCAGGGCAGCGACGCCCCGAACATGCGCGCCAGCAACTCGGTCGCCGTCGCCTCCCGGCCCGCCTTCGCCGCCCGCTCCTCCGCCGTGATGCGCAGCGTCGGGGTGTCCCCGGCCAGCACCTCCGGCGCGTCATGCACCAACGCGAACTGGGCCACCAAGCCCACATTCAGGTCGTCGGAACACCGCGCGGCCAGGGCGGGTGCGATCCAGCCCAGCATCACCGTGTGGTCCGTGTCCGACTCCGGCGCCCCATCCGGCAGCCGGGTCATCCGGTCCACCGTCGAGAAGCGCAGCGCCAGCTCCGCCAGCTTCTTGATCGGTTCGTACAGCCCGGCCGCGTCCATGCTCGTCGTCGGCGGCCACTTCACTCGGGTCTCAGGTTTGCTCATCGGTCCTCACCATGTCGTCGGGTCCTGAATCAGATGCGCGCAACGCCTCGGTCACCGCATCGAAGATCGGCGTCGGATCCTCCGGGTCGGCCATCGGCCACCCCCATCCCGGCAGCAACGGCGCCACCGGCTCCTCAAACACCACGTGCGTCGAAGAGAACTCCGGCGCCGCCTCCCAGTGATGACGCACCTGCGCCGCCACTGCCGCCATCTCCTCAGTCGGCAGCATCCCGGGCGTCACCGGCGGGAACTGTGTCGTCTGCTCGGCCGCCAGCTGGTCAGACATCGCCTCCACCAACGCCGAGGCGTCGAAGTGGTGCGGGCCGGGCCCGCTGCCAAACACGTACGGGGTGCCCGTCAACGGATGCGGCGCCGGTCGGTCACCGTGAACCCCAGGGTCTCCAGCTGGTCCCGGCGCAGCATCAGCCGCAACCGGCGGTCCAGCCATGTGTCGAGCTGGAGCGTCCGGTCCGCGTTGTTCAGTCTCGCGATCCGGCTCAGCTCCTGATCGACCCGCTGAATCTTCCGCCGCAGCTCGCGCCGGAGATCCCGCATGCCTCTCCCTCCCGGGGTTCACGGTCATGACCGGCCTACCTGCCGGAGCCCGGCGAGACGATCACCGGGCTGCCCTGCGGCACCGGCAGCACCTGCACCTTGCCGGACTTGATGGCCTCGTTGACCGCCTGCTGCTGCTGGTAGGCCTGGTAGGCCGGGAGCCCGCCGGGGAAGCTGGCCGCCGCCGTCTTGTCGACGTCCACCGCCTGGCTGCGCAGCTCGGCCGCCTGCTTCTCGCTCAGGCCGTCGGCGAGCTTCTGCTGGATCGCGGGCTTCTGAAGCAGCACCGCGTCCACCCGGAAGATGTCCACGCCCTGGGTCAGTGTCTGGAGGATCTTGGGCAGCTCGGTCAGTACCGCCTTCTCCCACGCCGCCTTGCTCGCGGTGTCGGAGTAGAGCTTCTGCCAGCCGAACTTCAACGCCTCGTTGTCCGTCGCCCGGTCCAGTGCCGCGCCCACGTAGTTACCCAGCAGCTCGCGCCACTTGCCCGGCTGACCGCCGCCCTCGGTCGCGGGCTCGTACTTGGAGCCGATCAGCTCGTGGAAGAACTGGAGCTTGCCGCCCGGCCACGTCTTGCCCGCCGGGTCAGTGAACTCGGTGCAGTCCGTCGACAGCGTGAACTTGATCGTGCCGGAGACCTTGATCTCCTGGGAGTCCTGTGTGGTCGACGTCAGCGCCGCCGAGTCCTTGCCGTCGCCGTCGCCGAAGGTGAAGTCCCGCTGACCGGCCGGGTAGTAATAGTGGTCGTCGTTGACGTCGTTGACCTCGCGGGTACCGGCGGGTACGCAGCCCACGAACGTCCGCGAGTCGAACGGTCCGGCCCCGTACTGCAACGCCACCTCCGAGGAGTTGGTGTTGCCGATCGAGCAGGCGGCGGC
>DASQUF010000286.1:0-5476 GCA_035641435.1 Propionibacteriaceae bacterium
AACACCCACTGGAACGTCGACGAGGTGGTGGACGACGCCATGGACGCGCCCTTCGGCGCTCCTACCGCCGGTCCCCCGCCGTACGCGGTCTTCCGAATCGAGCCGATCCGGGCGTACGCCATCGGGATCACCGACGAGACGAACTACCTCAGCACCCGCTACCGGTTCTGATCTTCTTGGTCTGGCCGGCGCCCTTACCGAAGCTCACCTGCCTCTCAGCCGTCGGCAGAGGGGGTGGCGGCCAGCTGACCGCAGGCGCCCTCGATCTCCCGGCCGCGGGTGTCACGAACGGTCACCGGGACGCCCTTGGCCTCCAGCCGGCGGACGAACTCGTTCTCGTCCTGCCGCCGGGAGGCCGTCCAGCGCGAACCCGGCGTCGGGTTCATCGGGATCAGGTTGACGTGCACCCAGCCCCAGTTGCCGCGTCGCCGCAGCACCTTGGCCAGCTGGTCGGCGCGGAACCCCTGGTCGTTGACGTCGCGGATCAGGATGTACTCGATCGACACCCGCCGCTTGGTGGTCTTGGCGTACGCCCAGGCCGCGTCGACCACCTCGTCGACGTTCCAGCGGGTGTTGATCGGGACCAGCTCGTCGCGCAGCTCGTCGTCCGGGGCGTGCAGGGACAGAGCGAGCGTGACCGGCAACCCCTCCGTGGCCAGCTGCTGCATCCGCGGCACCAGGCCGACGGTCGACACCGTGACCCCGCGGGCGCTCAGGCCGAGGCCGTCTGGAGTCGGGGTGACCAGCTGGCGCAGCGCGCCGACAACCGCCTTGTAGTTGGCCAGCGGCTCGCCCATGCCCATGAAGACCACGTTGCTGACCCGGCCCCGACCGCCGGGGACGAGGCCGCGACTGAGCTTGCGCTCGCCGTCCATCACCTGTTCGACGATCTCGGCGCTGCTCATGTTGCGCTGCAGCCCGCCTTGACCGGTGGCGCAGAACGGGCAGGCCATGCCGCAGCCGGCCTGGCTGGACACGCACATCGTCACGCGGTCCGGGTAGCGCATCAGCACGCTCTCCACCAGCGCCCCGTCGTGCAGCCGCCACAGCGTCTTGACGGTGGTATCGCCGTCGCAGCGCAGCTCGCGGACAGTGGTCAACAGCTGCGGCAGGAACTGCTCGGCCAGCTCCGCGCGCACGCCGGTGGGCAGATCGGTCCAGTCTGCCGGGTCGTCCCGCAGGCCCTCGAAGTAGTGGGCAGACAGCTGCCGGGCCCGGAAGGCGCGGTGCCCGGCGGCCTCGACGTACTCGCGGCGTTGGGCGGGGGTGAGGTCAGCCCAGTGGCGAGGCGGCTGCCCGCGGCGCGGCGCCTCGAAGACGAGGGGAACCGGTGCACGTACGGCAGGGCTCGGAGGGGTCGTCCCCCTCGACGGCAACACAGCCATGCCTATCCACCGGGAACGAAGATGTACATGATCAGCCAGGCTACCGGGGCCGCAACGAGCAGCGAGTCCAGACGATCCATCACCCCGCCGTGCCCGGGCAGGAACGAGCTCATGTCCTTGATGCCGATGTCCCGCTTGATCAGTGACTCGATCAGGTCGCCCAAGGTGCCAACCACGACCAGGCTCGCACCGATGACGATGCCCACCCAGAACGGGACGTCGAGGACCAAGATCGCCATCAGCGTCCCCGCAGCCACGCCGAAGAGCATCGACCCGGCAAAGCCCTCCCACGACTTCTTCGGGCTGATCATCGGGGCCATCGGGTGCTTGCCGAGCAGCACACCGCCGATCAGACCGCCGGTGTCGCTCATCGTGACCACGAGCATGAAGGTGACCAGCCGGGCCGCCCCGTGCTCCTCGGCCAGCATCAGCGCGGCGAACGAGCCGAGCAGCGGAACGTAGCCGACGATCAGCAGGCTGGCCGCGGCGTCCTTGACGTAGCCGTCAGACCCTTTCGGCATCCGCCAGACCAGGGTGGCCAGCACGGTCAGCGCCAACGAGGCGAGCAGCACGCTGGTGGTGGAGAACTCGAAGCTGGTCGTCTCCAGGCCGGCCAGGTAGGAGCCGATCGGGATCGCCACGCAGCCGCCGACGATCGGCACGATCGCCGCCGTCATCTCCTGCTTGCGCAGCGCCGTGTAGAGCTCGATGGAGGCCAGGGCCAGCGCGACGGCCACCAGCACCACGAACGCCGGCTCGAAGTACAGCAGGCTGAGCACCACGTACGCGCCCAGGCCCACCCCGAGTGCAATGGCCTGGGGCAGGTTCCGGCCCGCACGGCCGTAGGACTTGGCCGGCGCTGCGGGCACGAGCGGTGTGTCGGTCGTCTCCGTCACCTCAGACCTCGAGCAGCTCCGCTTCCTTGTGCTTGAGCACGTCGTCGATGGCGTCGGTGTGCTTCTTGGTCGACGCGTCGAGCTGCTTCTCCGCGCGGACCACCTCGTCCTTACCCACCTCGGCGTCCTTGACCATCTTGTCCAGCGCCTCTTTGGCGGACCGCCGCGCGCCGCGTACCGAGATCCGGGCGTCCTCCGCCTTGGCCTTGGCCAGCTTGATGTACTCCTTGCGCCGCTCTTCGGTCAGCTGCGGCAGCGTGACCCGGATGCTGTGGCCGTCGTTGGACGGGTTGACGCCCAGGTCGGAGTCACGGATGGACCTCTCGATGGCGGTCATCGCACCGGGGTCGTACGGGGTGATCATGATGACCCGCGCGTCCGGCACCTGGAAGGTGGCCAGCTGCTGCAGCGGGGTCGGCGAGCCGTAGTAGTCCGCGGTCAGCTTGACGAACATCGCCGGATGAGCCCGGCCGGTGCGGATGGCCGCGAACTCCTCCTTGGCGTACTCGACCGCGTTCGCCATCTTGGTTTCCGCGTCACGGATGATGTCCGAGATCACGACCCTCCTCCTACGTCCTCCACGCCCTGGTCAGGCGTGAACAGTTGTACCGATCCTCTCACCCGACACCACGGCCACGATGGAACCTTCGGTGTCCAGTCCGAAGAAGATCATCGGCAGCTTGTAGTCCCGGGCCATGCTGATGGCGGTCGCGTCGGCCACCTTGAGGTCCTTGGCCAGGTACTCGTCGTAGGTGAGCTCGTCGAACTTCACCGCCTCCGGGTGCTTGTGAGGATCGGCGGAGTAGACCCCGTCCACACCCTGCTTGCCCATCAGCAGCACCTCGGCACTGATCTCCAGCGCCCGCTGCGCCGCCACGGTGTCGGTGGAGAAGTACGGCATTCCTGAGCCGGCGCCGAAGATGACGACTCGGCCCTTCTCCAGGTGCCGCTCAGCCCGTCGCGGGATGTAGGGCTCGGCGACCTGGCCCATGGTGATCGCGGTCTGCACTCGCGTCTGGACGCCCAGCTTCTCCAGGAAGTCCTGCAGGGCCAGACAGTTCATCACCGTACCGAGCATGCCCATGTAGTCGGCCCGGTCCCGCTCCATCCCCCGCAGCTGCAGCTCAGCGCCACGGAAGAAGTTGCCGCCACCGACCACGATGGCGACCTGCACGCCGCTCTTGGCCACGGTGGCGATCTCCTCGGCCAGCCGGTAGACCACGTCCGGGTCCACCCCGACCCCGCCCCCGCCGAAGACCTCACCGGACATCTTGAGCAGGACCCGCTTGTACGGACTCGGCATCTTTGTCTCCTTCGGCCGGGCGGGCGCGCGCCCGGGTGTTCTTGTGCGCGCCGCGGGGGGTTCAAGGGGGATCGTCCCCCCTTGCTCAGTTCAGGCCGGCCTCGAACCGGACGAACCGCTTCACCTTGATCCCGGCGGCATCCAAGATCTTGCCGACCGGGGTCTTGTTGTCGCTCACCGACGGCTGGTCGAGCAGGGCCACGTCCTTGAAGTAGGAGTTGACCCGGCCCTCGATGATCTTCGGCCAGGCCTGCTCCGGCTTCTTTTCCTCCCGGGCGGTGGCCTCGGCGATCCGGCGCTCGTTCTCCACCAGGTCGGTAGGCACGTCGTCTCGGCTGAGGTAGAGCGGGCGCATCGCCGCGATCTGCATGGCCGCCTGCCGGGCGGCGGTCTCGTCGTCGCCCTCGTACTCGACCAGCACGCCCACCTGCGGCGGCAGGTCTGAGGCGCGCCGGTGAAGGTACACCGCGGTCTGGCCGTCGAAGTACGCGGCGGCGGCGACCTCGAGCTTCTCGCCGATCTTGACCGCCAGCTGCTCGACCGCCTCACCGACGGTCTGCCCGGACGGCATCGGAGCGGCGTTGACGTCTTCAACGGTCTCGGCCTTGCTGGTCGCGGCGGCCTTCACCGCGTCGGCAGCCAGCTCCTGGAACTCGACGTTCTTGGCCACGAAGTCGGTCTCGGCGCCGAGCTGGAGCAGGGCTCCGTCGGTCGAGGCCACCAGCCCGTTGGTCGCCGAACGCTCCGCACCCCGCTTGGCTGCCTTGGCCTGGCCGGCCACGCGGAGGAGCTCCACGGCCTTCTCGTAGTCGCCGTCGGCCTCGGTCAGGGCCTTCTTGCAGTCCATCATCCCCGCGCCGGTCGCGTCGCGGAGCTTCTTCACGTCACCTGCAGTGATCTGAGCCATCGTGCTCGGTTGTCCTCGTCCTTACTCGTCGTCGTTCTTAGGTCAGCTGTGGGTCGATCCGGTGGCCGGGTTGTACTCGTTCTCCGGGTCGGGGTTGTCGGACTGCTGCTCGACGTCGGCCTCGCGGTCGGCGGCCGCCTCGGCCAGCTCGGTCGCCTCCTCCGGCTGCTCCTCGCCGGGCACCGGGGCAACGTCCTCGGGCACGGTGTCGTGCGGCTCCGCGGGGGGCGGCTCCTGGGACGCACCCAGCAGCTCCCGCTCCCAGTCGGGCATCGGCTCGACCTCGGCCTCGGCGCCGGTCTGTACGCCGGAGCGGGCCATCAGGCCCTCGGCGACAGCGTCGGCCAGCACGCGGGTGAGCAGCGAGACCGAGCGGATGGCGTCGTCGTTGCCCGGGATGGCGAAGTCGACCTCGTCGGGATCGCAGTTGGTGTCCAGGATGCCGATCACCGGGATCCGGAGCTTGCGTGCCTCGTCGACGGCCAGGTGCTCCTTCTTGGTGTCCACGATCCAGACCGCCTGCGGCGTCCGGACCATGTCACGAATGCCGCCGAGGGTCTTCTCGAGCTTGTCCTTCTCCCGGCGCAGGCCGAGCAGCTCCTTCTTGGTCAGCCCGGACGCGGCGACGTCGTCGAAGTCCATCCCCTCCAGCTCCTTGAGCCGCTGGATGCGCTTGATGACCGTGTGGAAGTTGGTCAGCATGCCGCCCAGCCAGCGCTGGTTGACGAACGGCATCCCGACCCGGGTCGCCTGCTCGGAGATCGCTTCCTGGGCCTGCTTCTTGGTGCCGACGAACAGGATCTGGCCGCCCCGGGAGACGGTGTCCTTGACGAAGGCGTACGCGCGGTCGATGTAGGTCAGCGACTGCTGCAGGTCGATGATGTAGATGCCGTTGCGCTCGGTGAAGATAAAGCGCTTCATCTTGGGGTTCCAGCGACGGGTCTGGTGCCCGAAGTGGACGCCGCTCTCCAGGAGCTGGCGGGTG
>DASQUF010000287.1:0-8817 GCA_035641435.1 Propionibacteriaceae bacterium
AAGAGGTCCTCGCGGGGGCGTCCTTGAGCAGGACGCCACGGGCTCCCGCCTCGATCGCTCGGACGATGTCGTGGTCCTCGTCGTAGGTGGTCAGCACCAGGACCCGGACCTCCGGCTGGTCAACGGTGATCCGGTTGATCGCCGCAACCCCGTCGAGCTGGGGCATCCGAAGGTCCATCAGGACGACGTCCGGCCGCTCCCGGGCCACCACCGCGATGCCCTCCTTGACCTTCATCCGGTTCGGCAGCACGGCCTCCTGCAGCTGGACCTCGACCCGCTGCCGCACGGCGTCGGGATCGCGCGCCGGATCCAGCCCGAGGATGCGGACGCTGCCGGCGGCAGGCGTACAGCCCGATCGCGCGCACACATCGCCTGTTCGGTGCCCCCGGGGTCAACCGTTCGATGGATGTCCGCCGGTGCGGGCTTCTGGGGCGATACTGGTCCCGTGGCCGAGGTTCTTCAGATCGCCCAGCACGCCGAGGACCTGGACCGGGCCCGCGCCTTCTACGCCAAGCTGCTGGGCGAGGAACCGGCCGGCTTCTTCGACCCGCCCGGCCTGCTGTTCTTCCGAGCCGGCTCGGTCCGGCTGCTGCTGGAGCAGAACGCGGCCAGCGCGCTGGTCTACCTCAAGGTCGACGACGTCGCCCAGACGGTCGAAACCCTGCGCGCGGACGGCGTCGAGATCGTCTCCGAGCCGCACCTGATCTTCACCCATTCCGACGACAAGCTCGGGCCCGCCGGCACCGAGGAGCACATGGCCTTCCTGCGCGACTCCGAGGGAAACCTGGTCGGGCTGGTCAGCCACCACCCGATCCGTGCGGAGTGAATAGGGCGCATTCGCGTTGTCGCGCCGGTGTCTGGCACACTGGGACGTCGCGCCGTGCCGTACGGCGCCGTTCCCGCATGTAATCAGGAGTAACCGCACCCGTGGCTGTGAAGATTCGTCTCAAGCGACTCGGCAAGATCCGGTCGCCGCACTACCGCATCGTGGTCGCCGACTCCCGCACCAAGCGGGACGGACGCGCCATCGAAGAGATCGGCAAGTACCACCCCAAGAACGACCCATCGGTGATCGAGGTCGACTCCGAGCGCGCCCAGTACTGGCTTTCGGTCGGCGCCCAACCCAGCGAGGCCGTGGTCGCGCTGTTCAGGCGCACGGGTGACTGGCAGAAGTTCTCCGGCGACACCTCGCCCTCTGGGGTCGACCCGCAGAAGGAGAAGCCGAACAAGCTGGACGTCTTCAACGCCGCGTTGGCCGAGATCGGTGGCGACACGCGATCGGGCGCCCCCACCAAGAAGGCGGCGGCGCGCCGGTCGGAGCCGACGGTCGAGGGCACCCCGGCCGAGGCCCAGGAGGCGGCGGACGCCGGCGTGGCGGCCGCAGACACCGAGGGCTGACGTGCTCGCTGACGCGCTGGAGCACCTGGTGCGCGGGATCGTTACGCATCCCGACGACGTTCACGTCAAGGACAAGGACCTGCGGCACGGGCGGATGCTCGAGGTGCGGGTCAACCCCGACGACATCGGCAAGGTGATCGGCCGGTCCGGACGGACTGCGACCGCCCTGCGCACGGTGATCTCCGCGCTGGCCGGGCGGGAGACCGTGCGGGTCGACTTCGTCGACGTGGATCGGCCGGCCCGGCGGGGCAATGGGGGCGGGCGGGGTCGCCGGCCCTGACCGGACGGCTGCGGTGACGGTCGAGGTCGTCGTCGGGGTCGTCGGTCGACCGCACGGCGTACGTGGTGAGGTCGCCGTGGAGCCACGCACGGACGAGCCGGACCGCCGGTTCGCCCCGGGGCAGCAGCTCCGGTCCGAGGGCTCGCCGCGCACGTGGAAGGTCGCGTCGATGCGTTGGCACTCCGGGCGGATGCTGGTCCGCTTCGCCGGCTTGGACGACCGCACGGCGGCCGAGGCGGTCCGTGGGATCCGCCTGGTCACCGACGTCGACCCGGACGAGCGGCCCAAGGAGCCGGGGGAGTACTACGACCGGCAGCTGGTCGGGCTCGGGGTGCAGACCGCCGACGGCGTACGCGTGGGTGAGGTGGTCGACGTGCTGCACCTGCCCGCCCAGGATCTGCTCGAGGTCCGCACCGCCAACGGACTGCGGCTGGTGCCCTTCGTCGCGGATTTGGTCCCCGAGATCGACCTCGAGAACCGGATGGTGACCGTGGCGGACCGCGACGGACTGCTGGCCGAGAGCTCCGAGGGGTAGTGGCCATGCGGATCGACGTCGTCTCGATCTTTCCCGACTATCTGGAGCCGCTGCGGCTGTCCCTGGTCGGCAATGCCGTGGAGAGCGGTCTGGTGCAGCTCGGCGTCCACGACCTCCGGCAGTGGACCCGCGACCGGCATCGCACGGTCGATGACACGCCCTACGGCGGCGGCGCCGGGATGGTGATGCGACCCGAGCCGTGGGGGGAGGCACTGGACGCGCTGGCCACGCCGCGGACCCGGCTGGTGCTGCTGACGCCGGCCGGACGGACCTTCACCCAGGCGACCGCGTACGAGCTCGCCGCCGAGGAGCACCTGGTCCTGGCCTGCGGGCGTTACGAGGGCATCGACGCCCGGGTGGCCGAGGATGCCGCGACGAGGATGCGGGTGGACGAGCTGAGCATCGGCGACTATGTGCTGAACGGTGGGGAGGCCGCGGCCCTGGTGGTGGTCGAGGCGGTGGTTCGGCTGCTGCCCGGCGTGATCGGCAACCCGGAGTCACTGCGCGAGGAGTCGCACTCGGTGGACCATGCCGGCCTCCTGGAGGGCCCGGTCTACACCAAGCCACCGGAGTGGCGAGGGCGAATAGTTCCCGAGGTGCTGCTCAGCGGCCATCACGCCAAGATCGCGGACTGGCGACGGGAGCAGGCCCTGACCCGGACCCGACGGCATCGACCGGAGTTGCTGCCGGCCACCCTGGAGGGGTTGGCGGTGACGCTGGCCACGCCGGAGGATGCCGGTGAGCTGCTCACGCTGCAGCGCGCGGCGTTCATGGCCGAGGCCGAGTGGAACGGCTCGCTCGACCTGCCGCCCCTGACGGAGACGATGCCGGAGATCATGACTGCGCTGGAGCGCGAGATCGTGCTGGTCGGCCGGGTGCGGGGCCGGTTGGTGGCCAGTGTCCGGGGCATGTCCCGTCCGGAGGGTCGCTGGTACGTCGCTCGGTTGGCGGTGGCTCCCGACTGGCAGGGCCGGGGCGTCGGCAGCCTGATGATGGACCTGATCGAGGGCCTGGCCCCGCCTGGGACAGCGGCCATCTCGCTGCTGACCGGTGCGGGCAGCACGCCCAACCACGGTTTCTACCGACGTCGCGGCTACGTGGAGACCGAGCGGTCGGTGGGCGACACCGGCGTGCCTGTGGTGATTCTGGAACGGCCCTTAGCGCCGGACTGATCGACGTTGCACCCTCTCCTTGTCGTTGCGCCACCCAGAGAGGGCGCAACGACAAGGAAATGGCGCAAAGTGGTTTGGCCGGTCAACCCAGGTACGGCGGCGCGACTCCCCAACCCCAACGCGGGACAGAGGCCTCGCGGACCACGTCCGCCCCGGTCTGCGAGTTGTGCAGAGCCAGCCGGGTCGCCCACTCGGCGTAGCCGACGAGTGCGGCACGAAACTCCGGGTCGTCCGGGAGGCGGGCGTCGTCGGCGGCGACGCTGAGCAGGGCGACGAACTGCCGCCGCTGCTCAACGGTGATGTCCAGGCCGAGGTGGTGGGCCAGCATCCGGGGATAGCCGCCCGCCGGGGTGTACTCCGCCGGTCCACCGAGCACCTCCGACCACCACGCCGTCACATGCTCCCGGTGCGCGGCGGTCACCCCGCCGGGGAAGAACGGACCGAGCAGCTCGTCATGCTCGACCCGGTCGTAGAACGCGTTGATCAGCGCGGCGATCGCCTCGTGCCCGCCGGCCCAGTCGTAGAGGCTCGGCAGTCCCTTCTCGGGCAGGTCGGAAGAGCTGGTCTGCACCTCGTAGTGGTGCATCTCCTCGATGTCGTCGACGTACGGCCGGACCAGGGCGAAGAACTCCTCGAAGGCCCGGTCCTTGCGGAAGCCGTCCAGGTGCCCTTCGAGGGAGTCCCACTCGATCCGGACCACGAAGTGGGTGGGCTCCTCCAGGCCCTGGGCGATCTCGTAGGAGAGGCAGCGCCGGTCGGCCTGCAGAATTTCCGCCGCCTCGCTGTAGGCCTGCCGGAAGGCGTCCGCCTGTCCGGACTCGATGGCGTAGCGGATGTACTCGACGATCATGGCGCTCCCCTCGGCGAGTCCATCGGCAGGCTACTCGCCGGTCTCCCCGTCGATCGCCTCGCGCAGCAGATCCGCGTGGCCGTTGTGCCGGGCGTACTCCTCCAGCATGTGGACGAGGATCCAGCGGACGTTGCGCGGCCGGCCGGACGGGCCGGGCACCCCGCGAGCCAGCTCGCCGCCGTGGCTGAAGGTGGCGAGGATGCGCCGCGACTCTGCGACCTGGGCGGAGTAGGCCGTCCGGACATCGGCCACCGGATGGGCGTCGAGATTGTCGAAGTCGCCGTTCAGGTCGTCCGCGGTGAAGTAGACGGACCGTTCCGGCTGGCCGTCCAGCCACTCGCAGAACCAGCTGTACTCCACCTCGGTGAGGTGGCGGACCAGGCCGAGCAGGGTCAGGTTTGAGGTCGGGACGGAGCGACGCTTGAGGTCGGCCTCGCTCAGTCGTGCGCACTTCATGGCCAACGTGGCGCGGTGGAAGTCGAGGTACTGACCGAGGAGCGCGAGCTCACCGGTCTGCAGGTCGGGATCCTCGCGGGGAACATCCGGATCAGCGGTCATCATGCCTGAGGTCATTGGCGCCAGGCTATCGGCCCTTTCTGCCGTCGGGCTGGGGATTCTCGCTGTGCTCAAGAACACCAGTACCGCGACTGGCTCGCCCTGGGGCCCACCTCTAGGGTGGGAGCGTGGCGATCCCCTCCCTGAGCCCACCGCGGGTCGCGGCGCGGTCGACGGTCGCCCTCAAGGCCCTGATGGCGGTCAGCGGGCTGATCATGATCGGCTACCTGCTGGCCCATATGTACGGCAACCTGAAGGTGTTCTCGGGGGAGACCGCATTCAACGACTACGCGCACCACCTGCGCGTGCTCGGCGAGCCCATTCTGCCGCGCGGCGGACTGTTGTGGATCCTCCGTGTCGTGCTGCTGGCGAGCGTGTTCGCCCATATGTATGCGGCGTTCAAGCTGTGGGGCCGGGCCCGCAGGGCCCGCGGCGGGGTTCAGCGCTACCACAGCAACCGAGCCCGCACCGGGGTCCAGCGGACGTACGCCTCCTTCACCTTGCGCTGGGGTGGGGTCGTCATCGCCCTCTTCGTGCTCTACCACCTGATGCACCTGACCTGGAACATCGTCGCTCCTGGCGGGCCGGCGCCCGAGCCGTACGACCGGGTGGTCAACGGCTTCCGCGTCTGGTGGGTGGTGGTCATCTACACCGTCGCCATGGTGGCGGTCGGCTTCCACCTCCGGCACGGCGTCTGGGCCGCGCTGACCACGCTGGGGGCCAACGTCTCGAGCTTGGCCCGGCGGCGGCTCAACCTGCTGGCGTATGCCGTGGCCGGCATCATCACCATCGGCTTCCTGCTCCCGCCGTACGCGATCGTGTTCGGGCTGGTGAGCTGACATGGCCGACGAGCCAACCGCGGCCGGTGACGCCGGCCGCGCCCCCCGCCTGGCCGGCGCGCTGCGCAAGGTGCGGCGAACGGCCAGCGGCCTGATCAACTCCCTGGACGCGGACGCGTTCTACGAGATCGGTTCGGACATCGCCGACGCCAAGGCGCCGAGCGGCCCCATCGAGAAGCGCTGGGACGAACGTCGGTTCGGCGCGCGGCTGGTGAACCCGGCCAACCGCCGTAAGTTGAGCGTGATCATCGTCGGTACCGGGCTGGCCGGGGCGTCGGCGGCTGCCACCCTGGGTGAGGCGGGCTACAAGGTCACCACCTTCTGTTACCAGGACTCGCCCCGTCGGGCGCACTCGATTGCGGCCCAGGGCGGCATCAACGCGGCCAAGAACTACCGCAACGACGGCGACTCGATCTACCGGCTGTTCTACGACACCGTCAAGGGTGGTGACTTCCGGGCCCGCGAGTCCAACGTCTACCGGCTGGCCCAGGTCAGCGTGGAGATCATCGACCAGTGCGTGGCCCAGGGCGTGCCGTTCGCCCGGGAGTACGGCGGGCTGCTAGACAACCGTTCGTTCGGCGGCGTGCAGGTCTCGCGGACCTTCTACGCCCGGGGCCAGACGGGGCAGCAGCTGTTGCTGGGCGCGTACCAGGCGCTGGAGCGCCAGATCGCCGCCGGCACCGTCGCCATGCACACCCGGCACGAGATGCTCGAGCTGATCGTGGTCGAAGGCCGGGCCCGCGGCGTGGTGGTGCGCGACATGGTGACCGGGGAGATCGAGACCCACCTCGCCGACGCGGTGGTGCTGGCCACCGGCGGCTACAGCAACGTGTTCTTCCTCTCCACCAACGCCATGGGCTGCAATGTGACCGCGACCTGGCGGGCCCATCGCAAGGGTGCGTACTTCGGCAACCCATGCTTCACCCAGATCCACCCGACCTGCATCCCGGTCAGCGGCGACTACCAGTCCAAGCTCACCTTGATGAGCGAGTCGCTACGCAACGACGGCCGGATCTGGGTGCCGCTCAGCGGGGAGGACAAGCGCGACCCGCGTGACATCGGTGAGAGCGAGCGCGACTACTACCTGGAACGGATCTATCCCTCGTTCGGCAACCTGGTTCCCCGCGACATCGCCTCCCGGGCAGCGAAGAACGTCTGCGACGAGGGCCGCGGGGTCGGCCCCAGCGGCCTCGGGGTGTACCTGGACTTCGCCGACGCGATCAAGCGGTTGGGGCGCAAGGCGGTGGAGTCGAAGTACGGCAACCTCTTCGACATGTACGCCCAGATCACGGGCGAGAACCCTTACGAGACGCCGATGCGGATCTACCCGGCGGTGCACTACACGATGGGCGGGCTCTGGGTCGACTACGACTTGCAGTCGACCATCCCCGGCCTGTACGTGACCGGTGAGGCCAACTTCTCCGACCACGGGGCCAACCGGCTGGGCGCCTCGGCGCTGATGCAGGGTCTGGCTGATGGCTACTTCGTGCTACCCAACACGATCAACGACTACCTGGCCGACGGGCCGTTCGCCAAGGTGGACCAGAACGATCCGGCAGTGGTGGCCGCGGTCGATGCCGTGCGCTCCCGGATCGACCGCCTGCTGTCGATCAAGGGCACGCGCACCGTGGACTCGTTCCACCGTGAGCTCGGTCAGATCATGTGGGACTACTGCGGCATGGAGCGCGCCGAGGAGGGCCTGCGCAAGGCGATCGGCCAGATCCGGGAGCTGAAGCAGGAGTTCTGGTCCGACGTCCGGGTGCTGGGCACCGGGCAGGAGCTCAACCAAGCGCTGGAGCGGGCCGGCCGGGTGGCCGACTTCTTCGAGCTGGGCGAGCTGATGTGCATCGACGCCCTGGTCCGCCGCGAGTCCTGCGGCGGCCACTTCCGGGCAGAGTCGCAGACCGAGGACGGCGAGGCGCTGCGGCACGACGACGAGTTCGCCTACGTGTCAGCCTGGGAGTTCAGGGGCGAGGGCCACAAGCCGGTCCTGCACAAGGAGCCGCTGACGTATGAGTACGTCGAGATGAAGCAGCGAAGCTACAAGTGAGTACCGTGCAAGCTCCCGAGCGTCGGGTGGCGACGGCGCCGGCTGTGTCTGGACGAGCGGAGCGAGCAGATGCTTTTCGTCTGCGAGCGAGCGAGGAAGACACAGGTGGGAGGCGCCGAGCGGGCGCGAGCCAGGGAAGGAAAACGGCGTGAACATCACGGTGCGGGTGTGGCGGCAGAAGGATCGCTACTCCGATGGCAAGATGGCCATCTACCGCGTCAACGACATCTCCGAGCACATGTCGTTCCTGGAGATGCTGGACGTGCTCAACGAGCGGCTCACGCTGCGGGGCGACGACCCGATCGCGTTCGACCACGACTGCCGTGAGGGGATCTGCGGTACCTGCGGGCTGGTGATCAACGGGGTGGCCCACGGCCCGCTGCAGACCACTACCTGCCAGCTGCACATGCGGTCGTTCAAGGACGGCGACGTGATCGACATCGAGCCCTGGCGGGCCGGCGCCTTCCCGGTGATCAAGGACCTAGTGGTCGACCGCAGCTCCTTCGATCGGATCATCCAGGCCGGCGGGTACATCTCCGCGCCGACCGGCACGGCTCCCGATGCGCACGCCACGCCGGTGCCTAAGAGGGACGCCGACCGTGCGTTCGACGCGGCGACCTGTATCAGCTGTGGTGCCTGCGTCGCCGCCTGCCCCAACGGCTCGGCGATGCTGTTCACCGCCGCCAAGATCACCCACCTCGGCCGGCTGCCGCAGGGCCAGCCCGAGCGCTACTCGCGGGTGGTCGGAATGGTGACTCAGCATGATGCGGAGGGATTCGGCGGCTGCACCAATATCGGTGAGTGCACCGCTGTCTGCCCGAAGGGCATCCCGTTCGAGACCATCTCCCGGCTCAACCGCGATCTGATCAACGCTCTGAGCCATGGCGGCACCCATTGGCCCAGGGCGGCTCCGGTCAGGGAAGAGCTGACCGAGGATGAACCCGAAGTGATCTGACGGCGCGCCGCGGGGGATTCAAAGAGGTCGTCCCCTGCCCATCATGGCGGCGCCGCGCTTGTCGGCTCTCTCGCCGCCCTGGTAATCGTCTTAACTGTCTGACCGCCACCGCCAGGCGTCGCTGCCATGTCAGAAGCCGATGATGTCGTCTTCCTCTTCTTCCAGCTCGTCTCTTCTGGGAGC
>DASQUF010000288.1:0-6158 GCA_035641435.1 Propionibacteriaceae bacterium
GGCTGGGACGAGCTGGGCCCGGGCAAGGTCCAGGTCGAGTTCGGCCGGGCGGAGCAGGACGAGGACGACGAGCTCGACGACCTGGAGGAGGAGGACTCGTGAACATCGACATCTCGGCGCTCCGCCTGATCGAGCGGGAGAAGGAGATCTCCTTCGACACGGTCGTCCAGGCCATCGAGACCGCCCTGCTGACCGCGTACAAGCACACCGAGGGACCGCACCCGGACGCCCGGGTGGAGGTGGACCGCAAGAGCGGCACCGTCACCGTCTGGGCGCAGAACCTCGACGACACCGGCGCCGTGGTCAAGGAGTGGGACGACACCCCGCAGGACTTCGGCCGGATCGCAGCGATGACCGCCAAGCAGGTAATCCTGCAGCGGTTGCGCGACGCCGAGCACGACGTCACCTACGGGGAGTACGCGGGACGCGAGGGCGACGTCGTCGGCGGTGTCGTGCAGCACCACGAGAGCCGGGCCGAGCGCGGGATCGTGCTGGTCAGCCTCGGCAAGGTCGAGGCCGTGCTGCCGCCGGCCGAGCAGGTGCCGGGGGAGGTATACGAGCACGGCAGCCGCCTCAAGGCGTACGTGGTGGGTGTGACCAAGGGACAGCGCGGCCCGTCGGTGACGCTCAGCCGGACCCACCCCAACCTGGTGCGCAAGCTGTTCGCGCTGGAGGTGCCGGAGGTCGCCGACGGCACCGTGGAGATCCCGGCGGTGGCCCGGGAGGCCGGTCACCGCTCCAAGATCGCGGTCCGGTCGACGGTGCCCGGGGTCAACCCGAAGGGCGCCTGCATCGGCCCGATGGGCTCCCGGGTCCGCAACGTCGTCTCCGAGCTGCACGGCGAGAAGATCGACATCGTCGACTGGTCGGACGACCCGGCCGCGTTCATCGCGCAGGCGCTGTCGCCGGCCGAGGTGGTCTCGGTGGAGATCGTCGACCTGGCCGCCCGCTCGGCCCGGGTCGTGGTCCCGGACTACCAGCTGTCCCTGGCCATCGGCCGGGAGGGCCAGAACGCCCGCCTGGCCGCCCGGCTGACCGGCTGGCGGATCGACATCCGACCGGACACCGCGCCGGTCCCGACCGGCTGACCGAGGTCGGATCCCGGTGACCCGCCCGGAAACCGGTCACCGACGGCAGCCATCCAGTCGGGATACGGGCCACCCGTGACCGGTATTGCCAAGGGCGGTCCGGTCCGGATGTGTGCAGGCTGCCGCGGACGGGCGGGCAAGGCGGAGCTGATCCGGGTCGTGGCCCGCAACGGCGTTGGCGTGGTCGACGAGGCCCAGACCGCGCCCGGTCGCGGGGTTTACCTGCATCCGCGTCCCGACTGTCTGGAACAGGCGGTGAAGCGACGTAGTATGGGACGGTTGCTGCGGGCCGAGATCGATGGCGCGCGTACGGCCGAGGCGTTGCGCGTCCACCTCGACGCGCTCACTTAGACGAAGTCGGCCGTAGGCAATAGAGTTCTTCAATGCATCCGAGTCACGGATGCCGAACCAGAAGGTGGGCTCACGCTCATGACCCGTCGATGAGACAACCGCAATGAGCATGCACGACAACTAACTGGTCCGCACGTTAGGCGCGGACCGCCAACAAGGAGAGCAGTGGCAAAGGTCCGTGTCTACGAGCTTGCGAAAGAGCTTGGAGTCGAAAGCAAGACCGTCCTCACAACGTTGGGGGACATGGGGGAGTTCGTCCGATCGGCCTCCTCCACCGTGGAGGCGCCGGTGGTGCGCCGACTGCGCGAGAAGCTGACGAGCGAGCCGCCGCCAGCTAAGAAGCCGGTCAAGAAGGCTGTCGCCGCTCCGCTCGCGGAGGCCTCGGCGCCGCCCGTGGCTGAGGCGCCGGTGACCACGACGCCCGTTCCCCCGGAGCCGGTTGTCACCGCTCCGACGGTGGCGCGGCCGGCCGCTCCGGCGGCCCCCGTCGCACCGCCCGCGCCGGAGACTTCCTCGCCCCAGCCGGATACTCGCGCGCCGCAGCCCGAGACCCCCCGGGCACCCCAGCCGGAGCCGTCGCGTACGCCGGGCCCGCGTCCCAGTGTGCCGCGCGCGCCCGGCCAGCAGCTGCCACCGGCCGCCCGGGCCAGCGAGACGCCGGGCAACGGCCAGGCTCAGACCGGACCACGGCCGCGTCCCGGGTCGACCGGTGGTCTGCCGGGCAGCGGTGGTCCTGGGCCCCGGCGCCCCGGCACCCCGCGCCCGGGCAACAACCCCTTCTCCGCCTCCCAGGGCATGGGTCGGCCGCGTACGCCGCGCCCGGGAACTGAGGATGCCGCTTCGGGCGGCCCCCGGCCACCGGCCGGCCGGACCGGCGCACCCGGTGGTCGTCCCGGCGTGCCCGGGATGCCCCGGCCCAACCCGGCGATGATGCCGCGCCAGCAGTCCGGCCAGCTCGGTAGTACCGGTGGTCCCGGTGGTCCCGGTGGGCGAGGCCGCCCAGGTGGTCCGCCCGGGGCCGCCGGCACCCGCGGACGCCCCGGTGGCGGCGCTCCGGGCCGCGGTGGTCCCGGTGGCGCTCCAGGCGGTCCGCCGCCCAGCGGCCGCGGCGGCCGCGGCGGTCGCGGCGGCACCCAGGGCGCCTTCGGCCGGGCCGGCGGTCCGGCCCGTCGGGGCCGCAAGTCCAAGAAGCAGCGGCGTCAAGAGTTCGACCAGATGCAGGCTCCGGAGATCGGTGGCGTACGCGTCCGGCAGGGCGACGGCCAGAAGGTCCGCCTCGCCCGGGGAGCCTCGCTGACCGACCTCGCCGAGAAGATCGGCGTCGACGCGGCATCGCTGGTCCAGGTGCTGTTCCACCTGGGCGAGATGGTGACCGCGACCCAGTCGGTCTCCGACGACACGCTGCAGGTACTCGGCACCGAGCTCAACTACGACATCGAGGTCGTCTCGCCCGAGGACGAGGACCGCGAGCTGCTGGAGAGCTTCGACATCGAGTTCGGCGAGAACTCCGGTGGCGAGGAGGACCTCGCCGCCCGGCCGCCGGTGGTCACCGTTATGGGTCACGTCGACCACGGCAAAACCAAGCTGCTGGACGCGATTCGCCGGACCAACGTGGTGGCCGCGGAGGCCGGTGGCATCACCCAGGCCATCGGCGCGTACCAGGTGGCGACGGAGGTGGACGGCCAGGAGCGTCCGATCACCTTCATCGACACGCCGGGCCACGAGGCGTTCACCGCCATGCGGGCCCGGGGCGCCAAGTCGACCGACATCGCGGTGCTGGTAGTGGCGGCCGATGACGGCGTGATGCCGCAGACCATCGAGGCGCTCAACCACGCCACCGCGGCCGACGTGCCGGTTGTGGTCGCGGTGAACAAGATCGACAAGGTGGGAGCCGACCCGACCAAGGTGCGGGCCCAGCTGACCGAGTACGGACTGGTCGCCGAGGAGTTCGGCGGCGACACCATGTTCGTCGACGTCTCCGCGGTCGCCCGGACCGGTCTGGACGAGCTGCTCGAGGCGATCGTGCTGACCGCTGACGCCGCCCTCGACCTGCGGGCGAACCCAGGCATGGATGCCCAGGGTGTGGCGATCGAGGCCCACCTGGACAAGGGCCGCGGCCCGGTGGCCACGGTGCTGGTTCAGCGCGGCACGCTCAAGGTCGGCGACTCGATCGTCGCCGGTCCCGCCCACGGTCGCGTACGGGCGCTGCTCGACGACCACGGCACCACGGTGGCCGAGGCGCCGCCGTCGTTCCCGGTCCAGGTGCTCGGCCTCACGGCCGTGCCCGGGGCGGGGGACAGCTTCCTGGTGGTCGACGACGACCGGATGGCGCGGCAGATCGCCGAGCGCCGCGCGTCCCGGCTGCGGATGGCGGCTCAGGCGGCCGGTACCCGGCGCAAGACCCTGGACCAGCTGTTCGAGCAGCTGGAGCGGGGCGAGACGCAGGAGCTGCGGCTCATCCTCAAGGGCGACGGCGCCGGTTCGGTGGAGGCTCTGGAGGACGCGCTGTCGAAGATCGACGTCGGCGACGAGGTCAACCTGCGGGTCATCGACCGCGGTGTCGGCGCGATCACCGAGACCAACGTCAGCCTGGCAGCGGCGTCGGACGCGGTCATCGTCGGCTTCAACGTCCGGCCGCAGGGCAAGGCGACGGAGCTGGCCGACCGCGAGGGTGTGGACATCCGCTACTACTCGGTGATCTACGCCGCGATCGACGAGATCGAGGCCGCGCTGAAGGGCATGCTCAAGCCGATCTACGAGGAGGCCACCCTCGGGCAGGCGGAGATCCGCGAGATCTTCCGCTCGTCCAAGGCGGGGATCATCGCGGGCTGCATGGTCATCGACGGCAGTATCCGGCGCAACGCCAAGGCGCGGCTGTTGCGGGAGGGTGTCGTGCTGCACGAGAGCTCGATCGCCTCGCTGCGGCGCGAGAAGGACGACGTCACCGAGGTCCGCGAAGGTTTCGAGTGCGGCATCACGGTGGCGAACTACTCCGACATCCGCGTCGGCGACATCATCGAAACCTTCGAGATGCAGGAGAAGGCCCGCACGTAATCTGCTATCACCACGGCCGGGCCGGCCGTCCTGGCGGGCTGGCAAACCTGCCCCGTGTCTGAACAGTCGTACGCACTTTGTGCGACGCTGCAGACTCAGGCATCTTAGGTTTGCTACGCCCGCCAGGACGTCCGGCCCGGCCGTGGCTTGTCACCGTTGTGCGGGCCCGACCGGCGGCGCGGTCTCGAGGAGGTCGCCGGGAGATGTCGGGACTGTCGGGCCCAAGGGTGGCTCACCAGGTCGGTGGGGCACAATCGAGAAGTTGACCTCGAGTGGATGGAGTCTCGAAGTGGGATCGCCCCGTGTGCTCAAGCTGGCCGACCAGATCAAGGTCATCGTGGCCGAGATGCTGGAGCGGAGGATCAAGGACCCCCGGCTCGGCTTTCTGACGGTGACCGACGTGCGGCTCACCGGGGACAGCCGGGAGGCGACGGTCTTCTACACCGTGCTGGGCTCGGAGTCCGAGCAAGCGGGTACGGCCGCCGCTCTGGCGTCGGCGACCGGGCTCATCCGCAGCCAGGTCGGCAAGCAGCTCGGGATGAAGTTCACCCCGACGATCGCGTTCGTGCTGGACGCGTTGCCGGAGAACGCCCGGCAGATCGACGACCTGCTGGCCCGGGCTCAGGCGACCGACGCCCGGGTGGCCGATCAGGCCGCGCACGCCAACTACGCCGGCGAGCCCGACCCGTACAAGCACGATGACGACGATGACGAACAGGCCGGCTGACTCCGGCCTGGTCATCTGCGACAAGCCGCCCGGCTGGACCTCGCACCAGGTCGTCGGTCGCGTCCGGCGGCTACTGGGCACGCGCAAGGTCGGCCACGCGGGCACGCTCGACCCGATGGCCACCGGTGTTCTGGTCATCGGGGTGAACCGGGCGACCCGGCTGCTCGGCCTGCTGGCCCTGGACGACAAGGCGTACGCGGCGACGATCCGGTTGGGCATCAACACGGTGACTGACGACGCCGAGGGCGAAGTCACCGCGCGTTCCGGGGCGTCCGCAGTCGGAGCCACCGCCCTGGAGGCGGCCATCGCCGGTCTGACCGGGAACATCGAGCAGGTGCCCTCGGCCGTGTCGGCGATCAAGGTCGACGGGGTGCGCGCGTACGCCCGCGTCCGGGCCGGCCACGAGGTTGCCCTGGCTTCGCGGCCGGTGCAGGTGCGGCGGTTCGAGGTGGTTGGCCGGCGGGACGCTGTCGTTGACGGCGTACCCGTGGTCGACCTCGACGTGCAGGTGGAGTGCTCGACCGGCACCTACGTCAGGGCCCTGGCCCGCGACCTCGGCGTAGTCCTCGGAACAGGTGGGCACCTGACGGCCCTTCGCCGGCTTCGGTCCGGACCCTTCACGGTGACCGAGGCCGAAACGTTGGGCGATGACCCGCCGCGACTGCTGCCTCTTCCCGACGCGGTCCGGCGCTGTTTCTCGGTCCTGACCCTCGACGAAGCGACGGCCACCTCCGTGCGGTACGGCCGCCGGCTGCCCGGACTCGACCTGCCGGCCGACCGGACGGCGTTGTTCGACCCGTCCGGAGAGTTCCTTGCCCTCTACCGCCAGCAGCCAGGCGTTGCGGCGCCCGAGGCGGTCTTCGTCTGAGTGGGGCCAGGCAGCGAGGGCCGAACCCTGGCGTCGCCCGGAACCCGGCTGCCAGTCTCCGCCCGCATGC
>DASQUF010000289.1:0-2404 GCA_035641435.1 Propionibacteriaceae bacterium
GCGGTGTCGTAGTCGGTCAGCGGTCGCTGCTCGACCGCGACCTCGGCCTCGGGTTCGCGGACGGGTCGTAGTGCGCCGATGCGGGTGCGGCGCAGGACCTTGGCGGCCTCGAGGTGGTCGGGGTCGGTGATGGTCTGGTGCCAGGCCCAGGCTCGCTCGTGGTCGGCGACCACCCGGCCCTCACAGAGCACCCGGACCCGGTCCAGGTCGGCGACGACCTCGATGCGGCGGCCGATCACGGCGGGGTGGACCGAGTAATCGTTGGAGTCCAGCCGCACGTAATGGTCGCGGGCCAGCCTGGTGGAGGACCGCCAGCCCGTGGCCGGGGCCACCGGTGGGAGCGGGAGCATCGCTTGGCGGTCGGCGCCGATTCGGTCGGTCGGCGCGCACCCCAGCGCCCGCCGGATCCGGGCGTTGACCTGGGTCAGCCAGCCGTGCAGCTGGGCGTTGAAGTCGCCCGGCCCGGTGAAGGTCCGGCCCGGGAGGAACGACCGCTCCAGATAGTCGTGCGCCCGCTCGATGATGCCCTTGTGCTCGGGCTCGGCGGGCTTGAGCACGATCACCTTCGTGCCGAGCACGCCGCGGAACGCCTGGCAGTCCTGCGTCAGTTCGATCCGGCCGCCACGGTTGCGGCCGATCGCTGACTCACCGTCCCAGACCAGCGTCCGCGGCACCGCACCCAACGCCGAGATGAGCCGCCACCAACCGGCGAACAGGTCCTCGGCCCGCCTGCTGGGGATCAAGATCGCCGACAGCCAGCGGGAGTAGCCAGTCACCATCGTCAACACCGGCAGCTGCATCGGAGACCGGGTCTGCCCGAACCCCACCGGCAGCTGGATCGGCGGAAACCACAGGTCGCACTGCGCGATCTCGCCGGCCACATAGGTCGTCCGCGACGCCGGGTCGACCGGCAGATAAGCGGGCCGCAGCTCCCGGAGCCGCTCCTTGAACACCGTGATCCCACGCGTCCACCCGACCCGCTCCGCGAGCACCGTCGCCGGCATCGTCGGCACCAGGTCCAGCTGCTCGCGGATCGCGTCCTCGAACGCATCCACCGCCGACCCCGCCGGCCTGCGCTCGTACTTCGGCGGCCCGTCGGAGGCGATCGCGGCACGCACCGTGTTCCGCGAGATCCCCAACGTCCTGGCGATGGTCTTGATCGGCAACCCCTCCGCCCGATGCAGCCGGCGGATCTCAGCCCAGTCCTCCACAGACAACAACTCCCTTCGCTCCTCTCGACTCGGACGAGCCGAGAGTCAGGTCGAAGGGGTCAAAATTCGGCCGACGCTCCGGGGTCAGTCTTCAACCGTCGCCGACACCCCGCAGGACATCCGCAGCGGGCTGAACATGCAGATCCGAGAGGCTGGGGATCCGAGTTGGCGGCTGACTGCGCGGCGATGACTCTCAGATATTGCGTTGAAGTCCGCCAACGGAGGATGTGGGTCCAGGTGAGGATCACTCAGGCTCCCGGTTCGTGTCCTCGGTGAGCGCAATCGGCCCCAGTGCATGGCATTCGGGCATGGTGTTACGCAACAGTCCGTTGCGATGTTCTGTCTTGCTGTTTCCGACCGGGTTCGGCCTGGTGTTCGACGTCGTCTCGGCGACGGGACATCGCGCCGTAGGTCGACTTGGGCGCGCGTAGGAACAGCTGTTCGTGTCGGGCGAGTCCCTAACGGGCCAGCAGTGGGCGCAGCGCGTGGGCCTGTCCGGAATGCCGGGCTGCGCTGAGTGCGCTGGTCAGGACGGAACGTCGTCCCATGTCGACAGGCAGAACGGGTGGCCGGCGAGGTCGGCGAAGACACAGCACTGGTCCTCGTTGGGCTGGAAGTTGAACTTGGTGGCACCGGCCGCCAGCACCCGTGCCTCGGCCATTGCCAGGTTGTCGACGGTAGAAGTCCAGATGGATCTGCATCGACGAGGTCGGCCGGCCAGGTCGGCGGCACATAGCCGGGGGTCTGGAAGTCGATCCGCCCACCTGGGCCATCGACGGTGGCCCAAGCTTCATTAAGGAGGGTCACCTCACCGCCGGTGATCTCGGCGTAGAACGCTGCCAGCTTCCCGGCGGTCAGGACAATCGAGCGTCATCGAGCTCAGCTTGATCGAGTCAGGCATGGCACCCTCCCTGGCTGGCCCGCGCGTTCCCCGCAGTGTGGCGATTCCTGCGTGGACATGATCTTCCTTTCACATTCGGTCGAATGTTGTCTGCTGTGGCGCTCAGCGCGGCGCACCCACCCTGGGACGGAGCCGGCGCACTGTTCTCGACATCCGGCGGAGGTTCCAGGCGCAGGATAGACGGCAAGTCAGGCTAAGCAGATCCGGGCGAGGGAAGCGCGCCGGCCGCCTGTCGGCACTCTCTGCGGCAGCTGAGGCGAGAGCTCCCGCACCGGTGACGCGACCGACCATC
>DASQUF010000290.1:0-7794 GCA_035641435.1 Propionibacteriaceae bacterium
GTCGATCGTCAGCTTGCCGTAGTCCCGCCACTTGCTCGGGTACCCGATGTGCGGCCGGAACTTCGACAGCTTGTCCAGCGCCTGGACTTTGGTCGGCTCGGTCATCCAGTCCAGGTTGGTAATCGACCGCCGGTACGCCTCGATCAGGTTGGCCACCAGGGCGTCCATCCGCTCCTTGGCCGCCGCCGAGAAGTACCGGTCGACGTAGAGCCGCCCGACGGCCTCGCCGAGCGAGCCCTCGACCAGGGCCACCCCGCGCTTCCACCGCTCGCGCAGCTCCGGCGTACCGGAGAGCACCGTGCCGTAGAACCGGAAGTTCTCGGCCACGAAGTCGCTCGACAGGAAGGGGCCGAGCGAGTTGACCACCCGCCACCGAGCCCAGGCCCGCCAGGCGGGTAGCCGCTCGGCCGTGACCAGACCCGACACGTCGCTGAAGAACGAGGGCTGCATCGCGACCAGCTCGCTCATCGCCGTCTCGTCGATGTCGGCCGCGGCCATGAATGTCCGCCAGTGCAGCGCCGGCGCGGCGGCGGTGAAGTCGTCGAGACTCTGCAGGTTGTACATCAGCCGCAGGTCGCGGACCTTGACCTTGTCCCAGTGCGTGGCCGCGATGTCGGTCTCCAGGGCGAAGGTCAGCTCGGCCTGCTCACCCGGCTCGCTCAGCCCCGCCAGCTCGAAGCAGCGCACCAGATGGTCGCGGTACTGCTCCCGGATCGCGGCATGCTCGTCCAGCCGGTAGTACGCCTCGTCCGGCAGCCCGATGCCGCCCTGGCCGGCGAACATCACGTATCGGTTGGGATCGCCCGGATCGGACTCGGTGTCCACCCCGACCAGGCCGTGGATCGCCCGCCGGATGAACCGGCCCAGCAGCCCGGCCAGCTGTTCGGGATCGTCGACCTCGTCGATCTCGGCGAACAGCGGCTGCAGCGGAGAGGCCCCAGCCGCCTCCACGGCGTCCTCGTCCATGAAGCTGGCGTACAGGTCGGCGATCTTGGCCTCGTCCGAGCCCGGATCTCCACCCTCGAGCGTGGTGATGATGTCGCGGACGGCGATCTCCGCCTGGTCCCGCAGGTCGACGAACGCCCCGGTCAACGGCTTGTCCGCCGGGATCTCGGTCTCGGCCAGCCAGCGCCCGTTGACGTGCCGGTAGAGGTCGTCCTGGACCCGCACCTCGGGGTCGAAGTCGGAGAAGTCGAAGGCCGGCACGGTCGTCATGGAGGGCTCGGTCACCCGGCCATGCTAGCCAGCGAGGAAGGTCGGTCACGGTCGCGGCCGACCGCGTAGGTCAGGTCAGCCAGACGACCGCGACCGGTGACGACAGCCCATGCGTTCCCACGAGAGCAGCAAGGGGCAGATCCGCGGTCAGACCGGCTCGGTGACCGGCTCTGCGGCGGGGCGGCGACTCCGCCGGGCCTGGCTGATGCCGTGCGCGGTGAGGATGACCAGCGCCAGCCACACCAGCGCGAAGCCGACCCAGCGACCGACCGACATCGCTTCGCCGAAGTAGAGCACGCCGAGCAGGAACTGCAGGGTGGGGGCGATGTACTGCAGCAGCCCGAGGGTGCTGAGCGGGAGCCGGGTGGCCGCCGCGGCGAAACAGAGCAGTGGGATCACGGTGACCAGGCCGGACGCGATCAGCAGCAGGGTGTGGACCCAGCCGAGATGGCCGAAGGTCAGACCGCCGGTGAACTGCAGGTACGCCAGGTAGCCCAGAGCGACCGGGGTCAGCAGGGCTGACTCGACGGTGAGGGTCTCCACCGCACCACCGTTGACCTGCTTCTTGATCACCCCGTACGTGGCGAAGCTGGTCGCCAGCACCAGCGCGATCCACGGCAGCCGGCCGTAGTCGAAGGTCAGTACCAGCACCGCCAAGGCGGCCAGGCCGACGCTGACCCACTGCAGCGGCGCCAGGCGCTCGCGCAGGAAGATCACGCCGACCAGGATCGACAAGATCGGGTTGATGTAGTAGCCGAGCGAAGTCTCGACCACGTGACCGGCGTTCACCGCCCAGATGTAGACCCCCCAGTTGACCGAGACGACGGCGGCCGCCCCGGCGAGCAGCAGCAGGGCGCGCGGCCGGCCGATCCGGCCCCACCACCCCCGGGGGACGACGGTCAGCAGCAGGACGGCGCAGATCACCAGAGACCAGATGACCCGGTGGGCCAGCAGCTCGAGCGGGCCGGCGCGGGAGACCAGCGGCCAGAAGAGGGGCACCGCGCCCCACAGGGTGTACGCGCCGATGCCGTAGAGGATTCCGCGTTGGGTCCGGTCGCTCGACACTGCTCTGAGGTTACCGGCCGGAGCTGCCGGGCGCCTCGGCATTCCAGGCCAGCCGGGCGGCCCGGCCGTGCAGGTAGCGCTGCTGCGGGATGCTGGTACTGCGCCGGGCGGCCTCCGCGTACGCCTCTCGGGCGGCGCCCTCGTCTCCGGCCATCTCCAGTAGGTGGGCATAGACGGCGTGGAACCGCGGGTGCTCGGCGATCCGCGGATCCGCGGCGAGCGCCGTCAGCCGGGTCCGGCCGGCCTCCGCGCCCTCGGACATGGCCACCGCGACCACATGGTTGAGCGCGACCACCGGGTTGTCGGACACCCGGAGCAGAGCCTCGTAAAGGGCCCGGATCTGCACCCAGTCGGTGGCCTCCGCCGCCGGGGCCTCGTCGTGCAGGGCAGCGATCGCCGCCTGGATCTGGTACGGCCCCGGGTTGTGATGCGCCACCGCCGCGGTGAGCAGTCCGACGCCCTCCCGGATGGCGGCGGCATCCCACCGGCTGCGGTCCTGCTCCGCCATGGGGACCAGGTCGCCGTGCTCGTCGGTCCGCGCCGGCCGGCGGGCATCGGTCAGCAGCATCAGCGCCAGCAGGCCGGTCACCTCGTCGTCGTCCGGCCGCATGCCGTGCACCATCCGGGTCAGCCGGATCGCCTCCGCGGTCAGGTCGCTGCGCTGCAGGTTCTCGCCGGCGGTGGTGGCGTAGCCCTCGTTGAAGATCAGGTAGAGCACGTGCAGGACGACACCGAGCCGTTCCCGGTAGGCGTCGCCGGTCGGCAGTCGGAACCGGGCTCCGCTGTCCCGGACGGCCTGCTTCGCCCGGGTGATCCGCCGGGTCATGGTCGCCTCGGACACCAGGAAGGCGCGGGCGATCTCGGCGGTGGTCAGCCCGCCGACCGCCCGCAGGGTGAGGGCGATCTGGGCGGCCGGGGCGAGCGACGGATGGCAGCATAGGAAGAGCAGGACCAGGCTGTCGTCCTCGTCGGCCGACGGGACATCGGCACCCGGCACGGACTCCTCCATCGGGTAGGTCCGCGCCGCGGTCTCCTCCCGCCGCCGCCGGGCTTGCTCCGCCCGTACGAGATCGGTCATCCGCCGTGAGGCGACGGTGATCAGCCAGGCCCGCGGGTTCTCCGGTACGCCGGAGCGGCGCCAGTCCTGGTCCGCCTGCAGCAGCGCCTCCTGGGTGGCGTCCTCCGCGATGGCGAACTGCCCGTAACGCCGGACGAGCGTGCCGAGGACCTGCGGCGCCAGGCGGCGCAGCAGGTCCTCGGTCGCGGCCGTCTCGGTCATCGCCTCAGGCGTCGTCCGCGACGTACTCGTCGATCGGGCGTACGTCGGCGACCGCGGTGGCCCGTACGTGCTCGGGCGCCGGGCAGTTCGCGAACTCGGACGCGATCTCGGCGGCCCGGTCGAAGCTGTCGCACTCCACGATCCAGTAGCCGGCCAGGACCTCCTGGGTCTCGGCGTACGGGCCGTCGGTCACGATCGGTGTACCGGCCGGGCCGTTCTGCACCCGTCGGGTGTGTACGGGGGCGGCGAGGGCCCGCGCCTCCACCAGCTCACCGGACTCGGCAAGCCGCTGGTTGAGGTCGGCCATGAAGGCGCCCATCGCCGCGAAGTCCTCCGGCGTCCAGGCGGGTAGGTCGGTGGCCTTGCCGGCCATGCCGTCGTAGTCCTGCTGCGACCCGTAGGTCAGGATCATGTACTTCATCGCTCTTCGTCCCTTCGTCTCGTCGAGCCGGTCAGCGACCCAGCCGCCGGGCCGCCAGCCCGACGAAGCCGAGCTGGACCACCGACGCTACGACGATGCGGACCGGGAAGGAGTCCAGGTGGGGGAAAGCCACCAAGGCGATGGCAATCGGCACCATCGCCACGCACGCCCGCGCCCAGGCCCGGTCGCCCAGCCAGGCGAACCGCGTACGCAGCACGAAGCACAGGGCGATCCAGGCGACGACCACGACCAGGTGGCCGACCTCGTGCAGGATGCCGTGCCAGCTCATCACCGGCGCTCCCTCGGGCGCCCCGGCCGGGAAGCCGGCCCCGGGGTCAGCGGTGAAGACTCCGGACGCGATCAGGCCGGCACCGATCGTGGCCACCAGTCGCGGGACCCAGCGGGCGCCCGGACCGTCGGTCAGGATGCGGCGCAGCCCGGCCGCGCAGGCCAGCATCAGACCGCCGCTGACACAGAAGTTGGCGATCTGAACCCAGCCGCCCTCGCCGAGGGCCAGCAGGCTCATCGGGTGGCGGGTGAAGTCGTAGCCGTCGCGAACCAGGCCTTGCGCGAGCCAGGTCAGAGCGAGCACGGGCCCGGCAGCGACACCGGCATTGAGCAGGTCGTCGGTGGCGACACCGTGACCGAGGCGAACAGTTGGTGCGGGGTGGGTGGTGGTGGTCATGCCTGGACTCCTTCATCTGAGGACGCCGGTTGCGTCCGGTCAGGAAGTAGTCGAGGCTGATCGAAGGATTCGGACAGGCTGCCCGAGGCCCAGCCCACAAGGTGAGCGATTTCGCATGGTCTGCCAAGCGAAATCGTTCACCCTGTTACCGAATAAGGCCGGCTTAGCCGACCAGCCAGGTGTCGCCGCCGTTGATCATCGCCTGCAGGTCCTCTTCGGCGTCGCCGCGGCCGCGGGCCAGGGCGACCTGCTCGCGGGCCAGGTCGTCGTACGCCGGCGCATCGACCGAGCGGAAGATGCCGATCGGGGCTCGGTGCAGCACGCCGGCGTCGGTCAGCCGGCTCAGCCCGAAGGCGAACGACGGGTCGGCCAGGTGGGCGTCGTGCACGGTCAGGGCGGCCTCACCGACCTTGGCCACCTCGACCACGGAGAACTCGCCGGTCTGCGGGTCGCGGACCACCCCCAGGTGCCCGTCGGTCCCGAAGCGGATCGGCTGCCCGTGGGTCAGCGGGATGATCGCGTCGGCCGACGTCGCCGGGTCCTTGACCGCGGCGAAGGCGTCGTCGTTGAAGATCGGGCAGTTCTGGTAGATCTCCACGAACGAGGTGCCCCGGTGGTCGGCCGCGGCCTTGAGCACGCTGGTCAGGTGCTTGCGGTCGGAGTCGATGGTCCGGGCCACAAACGTCGCCTCGGCGCCCAGGGCCAGCGACACCGGGTTGAACGGATTGTCCAGCGAGCCCATCGGGGTGGACTTGGTGACCTTGCCGATCTCGGAGGTGGGGGAGTACTGGCCCTTGGTCAGCCCGTAGATCCGGTTGTTGAACAGCAGGATGGTCAGGTTGACGTTGCGGCGCAGCACGTGGATCAGGTGGTTGCCACCGATGGAGAGCGCGTCGCCGTCGCCGGTGATCACGAACACCGCGGTGTCCGGCCGGGCCGTGGCCACACCGGTCGCGATGGCCGGCGCCCGGCCGTGGATCGAGTGCATGCCGTACGAGTCGACGTAGTAGGGGAAGCGCGAGGAGCAGCCGATGCCGGAGATGATGACGGTGTTCTCCTTGCGGATGCCCAGCTCGGGCATGAACCCCTGGAACGCCGCCAGCACCGCGTAGTCCCCGCAACCCGGGCACCAGCGCACCTCCTGGTCGGAGGTGAAGTCCTTGCGGTTCAGCGGCTCCAGGGACAACGGCACTCCGGCCAGTCCGCGGTAGCTCCCTCCTGCTGTGGTGGTGGGGCGGTCATCGACGGCGGTCACGCGTCCTCCTCGCTGGCGCTCGTCGACCGCGTTCCCAGCGGTGCTCTGTTGGATGGTGAGCTCGCAAGCTGGCTCACGTCAGCACTCCTTCGGTTGCGTCGACTTCGGCTTCCAGGTCGCGGGCCAGCTCGCTGAGCGAGATCGGCTGACCGCGTACCCGGGAGTAGCTCTGTACGTCCACCAGGTATTCCGCCCGTAGCAGCAGAGCCAGCTGGCCCAGGTTCATCTCGGGCACGATCACCCGGTCGTAGGCGCGCAGGATCGCGCCAAGGTTGGCCGGGAACGGATTCAGGTGGCGCAGGTGGGTGTAGGCGACCTGACGGCCGGTCTTGCGGACCCGGCGGACGGCGGCCACGATCGGCCCGTACGTCGAGCCCCAGCCCAGGACCAGGACACGGGCGTGCGGCTGCGTCTGTGTGGGGGGACGACCCCCCACGCCCCCCGCTGGTCGGTCGTCGCTCGCGCTCCTCGCGTCCGGATCGGCCGGGTCGTCGACGACGAGGTCGGGGATGTCGCGGACGATGCCGGCGACCTTGGCCGCGCGGGTCCGCACCATCTCGTCGTGGTTGGCTGGGTCGTAAGAGACCGCGCCGGTGTCACGAGCCTTCTCGATGCCGCCGATCCGGTGCTGCAGCCCAGGCGTGCCCGGAATCGCCCACGGCCGGGCCAGCGTCTCCGGGTCGCGCAGGTAGGGCAGGAATGCGGGGTTGCCGGCCTTGTCGACCGCGTTCGCCGAGCCGGCGAACTGCGGGTCGATCGTCGGGATCGCCGCCACGTCCGGCACCGGCCAGGGCTCGGCGCCGTTGGCGATGTAGCCGTCGGAAAGTACGATGACGGGGGTGCGGTACTTGACCGCGATCCGCACCGCCTCGATCGCGGTGGGGAAGCAGTCGGCCGGCGACTGGGCGGCCAGCACCGGGACCGGGGCCTCGCCGTTGCGGCCGAACATCACCTGCAACAGGTCGGCCTGCTCGGTCTTGGTCGGCATCCCGGTGCTCGGACCGGCGCGTTGGATGTCGCAGATGATCAGCGGCAGCTCGGTCATCACGCCGAGCGCGATGGTCTCGGACTTCAGCGAGATGCCCGGCCCGGACGTGGTGGTCACGCCGAGGTGGCCGGCGAAGCTGGCGCCCAGCGCCGCACCCACACCGGCGATCTCGTCCTCGGCCTGGAAGGTGGTCACCCCGAAGCGCTTGTGCTTGCTCAGCTCGTGCAGCACGTCCGAGGCTGGGGTGATCGGGTAGGCGCCCAGGAACAGCGGCAGCCCGGCCTTCCTGGCCGCGGTGACCAGCCCGTACGCCAGGGCGAGGTTGCCGGAGATCTGCCGGTAGCGGCCCGCCGGCATCGGGGCCGGCGCCACCTCGTAGGTGACGGCGAACGTCTCGGTGGTCTCGCCGAACGCGTACCCGGTCTTGAACGCGGTCAGGTTCGCGTCGCGGATGTCCGGCTTGTTGGCGAACTTGGCCGACAGGAAGTTGAGGGTGCCCTCGGTGGGTCGGTGGTAGAGCCAGGACAGCAGGCCAAGGGCGAACATGTTCTTGGCTCGGGCGGCGTCCTTGCGGGACAGACCGAAGGGCTTGACCGCCTCGACGGTCATTCCAGTCAGGTCCAGCGCATGCACCTGATAGTCGGCCAGCGAGTCGTCTTCGAGCGGGTTGGCGTCGTAGCCGACCTTGGCCAGGTTGCGCTTGGTGAAGTCAGCGGTGTCGGCGATGATGACACCGCCGCGCGGCAGGTCGGCGATGTTGGCCTTGAGGGCCGCTGGGTTCATCGCCACGAGGACGTCCGGACGGTCGCCGGGGGTCATGATGTCGTAGTTGGCGAAGTGCAGCTGGAAGCTGGAGACCCCGGGCAGGGTGCCGGCGGGCGCCCCG
>DASQUF010000291.1:0-3131 GCA_035641435.1 Propionibacteriaceae bacterium
AAGAACGAGCTCGGTGCCGCGGTCCAAGCACGGGGTTCGCACCTGATGGATCTGCGCGGGGTCGGCCCGGCCGGCGCCGCCCGGATCCTGTCCGACGTCGCCGACGTGGCCCGGTTCCCCGACCGCAACCACTTCGCGTCCTGGACCGGCACCGCACCCCTGGACGCCTCCAGCGGAGACCAAGTCCGACCCCGGCTGTCCCGGTGCCGGGAACCGGCGGCTCAACCACGTGCTGCACATCGCCGCGATCGTGCAGATCCGCCACAACACCGAAGGCCGGGCCTACTACCGCCGCAAGCTCACCGAGTCCAAGACCCCGATGGAGGCGCTGCGCTGTTTGAAGCGACGCCTGTCCGATGCCATCTACCGCCAACTGGCCGCCGACGCCGGGCTCGCCAATATCAGCGAGCACGAGGCGGGTCCGGGAGGGCACTCGGGGGCGACTCCACAATCCAGCGCGGCCGACCTCTCCACCCCGGTCATCGGCTCTTCGGACAAGCCACAACCCGGACCCGCCCAACCGACGCTACCCGCGCAGCGACCACGTTCGAACCCCCACCCGGCCTCGACAGCCAGCCCACCGCGTCGACGCGCCGGAGCCGTCAAGGTGCAGCGCCCACCGGACGAACGACCTTGACGGCGACAAGCGCCGACGCACACGCCAAGGCGACCAGACCGCGTCCTTGACGGGGTCTTCGGATCTGAGCGTGGGTGACACGTCCGCCGCGGGCGGCGTGGCGAGGCCGTAGAGAAGGTCGGGGTCTTCAGGATCAGCAGCGACCAAGCAGCCGATCCGGATGAAGGCCCCGACATGGATGACTGTACGTGTGGCGTCGGCGTGCGCTGGTGCGCTCGGGCGGATGCCCTGTTCGACGTGCCCGGGATGCACGTACTCGACGTCGCCGTCGACGGGCGTGGCCGGCTGGTGCTGACGGTGGAGACGGACCGGACCGTTGCCGGCTGTCCCTCGTGCGGAGTGGTCGCGGTGGGCCACGGCCGGCGGGTTCACCGGGTGCACGACGCGCCGTGTTTCGCTGCCTCGACCGTGCTGATGTGGCGCAAGCGGAACTGGCGCTGTCGTGAGCCGGCCTGCCCGACGGTGACCTTCTCCGAGCGGCACCCGCTGATTGCGCCGCGGGCCAAGCTGACCTCCCGGGCGATCGGGTGGGCCACCGACGCGCTGGCCCACGACGACACCACGGTCTCCGCGCTGGCCCGCCACCTCGGGGTGGACTGGCACACCCTGTGGGACGCGGTCGAGGCCGAGGCAACCGCCCGCCTGCAGCACCCGGACCGGCTGGCCGGGGTGCGCACACTTGGGGTGGACGAACACGTGTGGCGGCCGAGCCGGCACGGCCCGGACCGGGCGGTGACCGCGATGGTGGACCTGACCCGTGACCAGCACGGCTGCCTGCACGCCCGGCTACTCGACGTCGTCCCGGGCCGGTCCGGCACCGCCTACGCGGCCTGGCTGCGCGACCGACCGCCCGGGTTCACAGCGTCGGTCGAGCAGGCCGCGCTGGATCCGTTCCGCGGCTATGCCAACGCCATCCGCGACCAGCTGCCCGACGCGGTGGCCGTCCTCGACGCCTTCCACGTGGTCCGACTCGGCACCCAGGTCGTCGACGAGGTCCGCCGCCGCGTCCAGCAACACACCCTCGGCCACCGCGGCCACCGCGATGACCCGTTGTATCGGATCCGCGGGCTGCTCCGCCACGGCGCAGAACACCTCACCCCGAGGCAGCTGCACCGCCTCGACACCGGCCTGGCCGCCGGCGACCCGAGCTGGGAGCTCACCGTGGCCTGGCAGTGCTACCAGCGGCTGCGCGCGATCTACCACCAGAACACACCCACCGCCGGACGCTGGCTGGCCGAGCAGGTGATCGCCTCGCTGCCGACCTGCCCGATCCCCGAGGTCGCCCGGCTCGGGCGCACCCTACGCGCCTGGCAGGCACAGATCCTGGCCTACTTCGACACCGGCGGCGTGTCCAACGGCGGCACCGAAGCCATCAACCTGATCATCGAGAAGACCCGCCGCCTCGCCCACGGATTCAGAACCTTCACCCACTACCGGCTACGCATCCTGCTCGCCGCCAGCGGAACACGCCCGTACCGACGACCCACCCATGCATAGATCCGAAGAGCCGGGAATGCGGCATGTCGTCTTCCTTCCGTTACCGGTGCTCTGCCTGTTGTCCAGGCTGACGACTCCCGGACACGGACTTCAACCTCCTTCGTGGCCAAGGACGTAACGCTCGAAGCCGAAACGGACACCGACGCCGGTGTTGGCGGCGTTGATGATGAACCGCCAGCCGACGTCGAGGTCGCGCAACCGTAGACCGTGGAAGCACAACTCGTCGAGTTGGTCGGCGAGCAGATCGGTCCGGGTGTCCCGGCCGATGATCTTCCATGCCCGCACGAGCAGCCGCCCTGTCAGCAACTCCTGCGAGATCCGGTCCACAAACGGGTTGATGACGGTGCCGTCGAAGCAGGCTTGAGATCATCGGGGCACAACACACACTGAAGCTGGCACCGCTCCAGCGGGTTCGCGTCAATTATTCGCCACACAAGCACCTCGGCCAGACGGCGGTCCACGCGCATACAGACAGGGCCGTCGCCTGGGAGAAGGAGCTCGGCTTGGCGATCTTCGAATGGATCGAGGCCTGGTACAACCCACGCCGTCGGCACACCAGCCTGGGCATGCTCGTTCCGCACGAGTTCGAAACCTTTCACACCGCCACGGTCACCGCGGCGTGATCGCCACACCACCCGTGTCCGGAGAACCCGGTCAGGCACCCCGTAGCTGCTGAGCGCTCGATCACCGGTCGGCAAGAGGGGCGAGCAGCCGCTGCCGATGCTCGAGCCCGCCGCGCAAGTCGACCCAGCGGCTGATCCACACGTAGAGCGGGGTCGGCATGGAAGTAATCTGGAAGACCGAGGCCGAGGACTTCTCCGCGTTCAGCGTCGACGCTACGCCGAGGTCCGTGCTGGACAGTCCCTTGTCGCGCTGCGACCATCGGGCTAACCCGAAGGCGATCACGGCTCGTTGTGGGTACCGGAGGCGACGATGCCTCACGAGGCGGTGACAGCCCTCCCAAGCGCGCTGCTGCAGGTATCGATCCTCTTGGCCG
>DASQUF010000292.1:0-11675 GCA_035641435.1 Propionibacteriaceae bacterium
CCCGCCACAGTCCGGCCTCTTGCGGTCCGTATCGGACGATGACCCGCTCGCGCGTGCTGGCGAGGGCCTCGATGGCATTCACCGCCGGGGCCTGCGGGGCGAACATGTTGGTAGTGTCGACGGCGAGAAAGGAGAACTGCATGGTCTTGAGCCGCGCGCCCTTGCGCAGTAACAGTGGCTCTCGACCGGAGCGCTCGGTCTCCACCCACACCTGACCGATGTTGTCGTAGGTGATGGAGCGCGGGGCAACTGCCACGGAGAAGCTGATCTTGCCGCCCTCGCCGTAGAGGTACATGCGCTCGTTGTTGATGCCGGGAAAGGACTTCCCGGTCAGTGGGTCACGGATGACGACGACCGCCATGGCTATCTCCCCGCCGTCTCGTACTTGTAGCGCCCGCGCGCCTCCTCCTCGCGCTGGTGCGTCCTCCAGGCGTCCAGCACGTCGGCGGTGATGTCGCCGGAGCCGTGCACGTGGACTGGCGGCATCTGACCGTCCAGCGAGCGCGAAAGCCGGTCGATGGCACCGGACAGGCCGGAGTCCCCGCCGGAGGTGGCTGAGGGGCCGAGCGCGTCGGCGTAGCCGGGTACGGAGCGTGCGACGGCCGCCGCGACCGAGGAGGGCAGCGTCTTGGTGAGGCCGGGCAGGGCGGACAGCGTGGACAGGTTCGGTACCACGTAGCCGCCGGAGGGCAGGTTGGTGACCTCGGGCCCGTTGAGCCCGACCATGCCGGTGACGGTGCCGTTGACCACGACAGGCTCAGGCCCGTGCTCGCCGACCATGGCGGGCCCGGCGGGTGCGGGGCCGCCGTGCCAGAGCACCGGCATCTTGGGCAAGCCGAACGTGGAGCCGCCGATCAGCGGAACCCAGTCGGGCACGGTGACGGTGGGGATCGAGTTCCACACGTTGGCGATGGCGTTCCACACGGCCTTCACCGCGCCCACGATCGCGTCCCAGATGCCTTTGATGATCTTCCCGGCGGCTTCTGCCGCCCATTTAATTCCGTCCCATACGGCGGCCCCTGCCTTTCCGATCGCGTCGAAGACCGGCTTGATCGCGCCCCACAGGGTGTTCCAGCTCGACTTCATGACACCAGTGGCGGACGAAAGCGCATTCGAAATTGCGCCCCAAATTGCCGCGCCGACGCTGCGAATAGTGTTGAACACCGGCGAAAGCACGTTGTTCCACAGCCAGCTCGCGCCTGTCGACACGGCGTTCCACAGAGCCTGGGCGGCACCGGACACGATGTTCCAGACGCCTACGAGGAAGTCGCGCACGGCGGTGAACGTAGGCAGCAGGATCGTGTTCCACAGCCACATCGCACCCGTGCTGATCAAGTTCCACACGAAGGAGGCAGCGGCCCCGATCGCATTCCACACGGCTACGGCTACGGCGGCGATGGCGGAGAAAATCGGGCGCAGAACCGTTTCCCAGGCCCACTTTGCAATCGCAATAATGGCCTTGAATATAGCTTCGAATACGATAGCGATCAAGGTAATGATTGCCATGATGATATAGACCGCAGTCTGTATCACGAACATGATGATTCCGAATGCGATTTCGGCGCCCTTCGAGATCACCTTCCATACTGGCTCGAAGACATTTGTCCACAGCCACATCGCGGCAACCTTGATCGCGTTAACTACAGCATTCCATGCACTGACGAGTGCTTGCCATACGGCGACCGCAACGCCGACAACCCACTGGATGGCTGCCAGAATGGCATTCCATACCGCCATGGCTGCCGTCTTGATGGCATTCCACACCGCGATCACAGCATCGCGGAACCAGCCGAACTTGAACCACATGAACACCAGTCCGGCGACCACGAGCGTGACCACCAGCAAGAGCGGGTTCGCCAGCATCGCCACGCCGATGGCCCGGATGACGCCGATGATCGCCGGGCCCACCGCCTTGAACGCCTTGCCCAGAACGGTGGTGGACTTCGCGAACGCCCGCTGGCCCAGGCTGAGCTTGCCCACCCCCTGGTTCGCCTTCGACATCCACTTGTAGGCGTCAGCACCCTTGCCCACCAGCGTGAACACCGGACCCAGCAGCTTGAACCCGAGGAACGCGGCCACCAGGCCGGAGATCGCGAACGACGCGCCCGGCACGTTCTGGCCGATCCACACGATCGAGTTGGCCAGCGCGGCAACAGCTTGAATGAACATGGTCAGTGCCGAGAAGTCCAGCGACGCCATGAGCCGCACGAGGGCGGTGGCCGCCGAAATCAGCGCCGGGCCGAGTCCGCCCTGGCCGGACAGCTTCGCCACCAGATCGCCCAGCGCGGGAGCGAACTCGGTGCGGATCTGGGCCAGCAGTGGCGCCACGTTCTGGTTGGCCGCCAGGCTGCCGAAGCCGCCCGCGATCATCGCGAGCAGCCTGCCCATCTCGCGCAGTGCGGGAAGGCTGTCCTGGAAGTACTTGTTGATCCGGGCCTGGCCTTCGGCGCTCTCGGTCCAGGCGCGGAACTTCGCGGCCGTCGCTTCGATCGAGTCGCCCATCTCGCCCGCGTAGCCCGCCCCGACGCGGAAGATGTTGAACAGGCCCACCAGGAAGTCGCCCAGTACGCCGATGACCCGCTTGAACAGGGCGTAGGACTTCATCAGCCACGCCGCGCCCCGGCCGTTGGCGAGCTGGGCGGCGGTCCACTCCTGGAAGCGCTTGGTGAGGCTGGCGAAGTCGGCGGCCATGGCCTGCGCCATCGGCATCGCCATCTCGATGACGTTGATGATCGCGCGGGCGAGGCTGAGCAGCCCGGTCGTCAGGCTGCCGACCACGGGTTCCATGCCGTGGAAGACCCGTTCGACCTGGGCGAGGAACGGGGCCGAGCTGGCCAGCTCGCCCGCCTGCCGCGCCGCGTTGCCGATCTGGCCGCCGAGGCTGGCGAGCCCCCGGCCGGTCACCTGCGCCAGTCCGTCGAGCCGGTCGGCGAAGAAGTCCAGACCCGAGCGCAGCCCGCCGTCCGCGATCTGCTCGCCCAGGTCGGTGAACTGACCCTTGATCCGGTTGAGCGTGGGTTCCATGCTCTCGGCAGCGAGCTTCCACGCCAGCATGGACAACTTGGCTGCCGCGAAGATCGGCAGCGCACCGGCGACCACACCCACCATCGGGCTGAGTCCGCCGATCGCGATTGCCGCGCCCGCACCGACGGCCGACAGGCCGCCCGCGAGAGCGAACACCGCCGTCACGATCCCGGCGATGGCGAAGGCCCGCACGGCGGTCTGGAAGAACCGGGCCTGCTTGCCCGCCCGGTTGGCGCGCTTGGCGAACGTGTCCAGGCCCTTGCTGCCTACGGCGGCTTTCGTGCCGCTTTTGACCGCCTCGTCACCCAGGTCCTTGACCGGCTTCTGGGCCTGGCGCGACTGGTCGCCCACCTCGTCGGCGGACTCGGCGGCCTTGTCCATCCCGGCCGCGAACTCGGCACCGGCCTTGCCTCCGGCCCGGCCCAGCTCACCCACGGTGCGTTCCAGCGACTCCATCCGTGCCTCGATGCGCGCGACCGCCTCGGCGATGTCCTCGTTGAGGGTGGCGTCGATCCGCACCTCGTTGGGGCTCGTCAACGCTCACCTCCCACCCTTGCCGCGCACCTGGCGCTGATCGTTGCACGGCAGCCGGGTCGGGCCGGGAAGGCGCGCTGAGGTGGACACTGGGACACGAAACGGCCGGTCAGGATGCTATTCCTGACCGGCCGTAGCGCGGCTCCCCGTCCCCCCGGTCCCCGCGTGTTGATCTTAGCCCTTGCGCTTGATCGCGCTGCGCTGAGCCTCGGCTTCCTTCTGCTTGTCGCGGTTGACCACCTGCACCGCCGCGATCCGCACCAGCATCGGGAACTCGTCCTCGTGGTCGATGAGCAGCGCCACCGGGTCGAGGCAGAACACACGCGCCACGCGGGCTGCCTGCTCCACACGGGGGTCGTGGGCCAGGAAGTCGATCGTGTCGTGCGCCTGCCTCGTCCGGATGGGGTTGGGGCTGCTCAGCTCGTAGGGTCCGACGCGTCCTCGTCGTCGAGGTCGTACATGACCTTCTCGGTCCACCCGGCCGCGTCGAGCACCTGCTGCCCGGCCTTGGACAGGTCGGAGTCGCGCGGGAACAGACGCTTGATCGTGCTGGCGCTGTCCAGCGCGCCGAGCTGGTCCCACACCGCCCGGTCCTTGAGCGTGAGCACGTCGCCCCGGTCGGAGACGATCGTGTTCCACTCGTCATCCGAGCCTGCCCGCTTCACCTCGATGGCGCGGCAGGTGTTCACCAGGACGGCCGCGTGGAAGATCGACTGGTCCATCATGAACGGGCTGATCTGGGTGGAGTTGCGCGCCTTGGGCGGCAGTGCCCGGCGTTGCCAGTTGCTCAGGGCCTTGGACGAGATGTCCGGGTGGCACACCAGCCGGATCGGTACGCCGGGGACCTCGACCACCTCAGGGTCCAGGGCGGTGCGCTGCTTGGCCGCCGCGCCGAGCTGGGCGAGCGAGCCCGTGCCGGTGCGCTCCTCGGGGGTCTCCAGCGGCGTGCTGTCGGTCTCCTCGGTGTCCTCGATGTCACTGTGGCCGGTGCTCGCGTCGAATGTCGTCATGGGTGGTGTCCCTTCCTCCCGGTTGAGCCCGGCGCCGCCGGGGCGGACGCGAGCGGTCAACCGGGAGGGGCCAACCCGTTCGCGTCCGCTCCTGGCGGCGCCGGACGTGAACCGGCGCCGGGGTGCTCCGGGGCGTGCACCCCACCCGGCGCCGGAGTCTTCTGCCAACTTCGCTTGGACCGTGGGGGCCACGGTCCAAGTTTCAGCCGCGAAACGTGGAGCGTCAGCCCACGCCGCCGGTAGCGAACGTCAGCTCGAAGTCGGCCGCGTCGCCGGAGCTGGCGTCCGACTCGGGCTCGCGCACGCCGATCAGCAGCGCGTTCGGGTACACGCGCGGAGAGGCTCCGCGCACAGCCCGCATGTCGCCGGAGAGCGGCTGGCCGGAGATCGTGGTGCGGAGCTGCCCGACCTTCGCGAGAAGCGACGTCAGCAGCTCCTGGTGGTTCTCCGGGTCGTAGGGCCGGGCCAGCGTGATGTCACCGACTTCTGGCGGGGAGGCGATGACGTCGGGAACGGTGGCGCCGCCGTCCCAGACCTTCGTGGCGTCCGAGGTGACTTCGCCGCCGGACTTGCTGGCGAAGCCGCCGGGGATGCCGTCGACCGTCCACAGGAACTGACGCTGTGCTGACTTCATGGCTGCTCTGCCCTCCTGCTCACAGAGCCGCCGTGACGGCGGCCTTGGTCACGGTGAGCATCACCAGCGCGGCTGTGGGGACTACGCGGATGCCCAGCTCGGCGAGGACCTGGTTCAGGGCCAGGGACTCGGTGGTGTTGAGGTCGGTCGAGACGTTGACCCGGTAGCCGGGGTCCAGGATCGTCTCGCCGTCCGGCGCGATGCGGGCGAACAGGCCGTCGGCCGCCGCCATCGGCGCCACGATCCCGATCAGCGTGCCCTCGATCTTGGCGAGCAGGTGTCCACGCGCGTCGATGGCGCCGAACACGTAGGGCTCCAGCTGCGCGTATGCCTCGGTGACCACCCGGTTGACGACGTCGGCGCCGGTGAGGAACTTCCAGTTCACCTCGTCGGCCGAGAGCGACTTCCAGCCGTAGAGCCGGATGAAGCCTGCCACGGTGCGGATGACGTTCACCTTCGCCGCATCCAGCTCCTCGCCCTGGGCGGCGGTGAACGCCGTATCTGAGGCGACCACGTAGCGGGCGCGGGACTCGGCGGGTGCGGCCTTCCACGGGCCGACAGCGTGGGCGCGGGCGCGGCAGGCCGCGACATAGCCCTCCGGGGAGATGGTGCGGGTGCCGCCGAAGGTGTCCGGCACCCTGATCCAGGGAGCGAACAGCCCGGCGCGCTTGGCGTCGAGCGCGGCGGCGGTGTCGACGAGGGTGCTGATGTCGGCGGTGCGCGCCTCGCACAGCAATGCGAGGCGGTTGTTGGCGTCGGCGTGCGCGATCAGCCCGGCGTGCACCGACGGGCCGATGCCGGGGATGGCCACGGCGCCGTCGCCCAGGCCGGTCTCGAACCGCTCGAGCGCGGCCACGTAGTCGGCCGCGACGACGGCGGCCCGGTCGTCGGTTCCGGCGGCGAGAGCGACGGGACTGCCGAGGGCGACGGGGTTGTTGTCCGGCGCGGCGGTGGCCGAGCCCGAGTTGGTGACCTTGATGTACGGGTCGTCGGCGGCGCGGCTGACAGCCTCGGCAGGGGTGTGCAGGTTGGTGTAGCTGCTGGCCTGCTTGCCGTCCACGAACACCCGCAGGATGAAGGTGTCGGTGGCGGCACCGGCGAGCACCTGGACCGACACCCGGGAAGACCAGGCGCCGGGGTTGCGGGCGGCCACCGCGAGCGTGGCCACGGGTGTGGCGGCCTGATCCATGAGCGGGGAGGCCAGGGCGCCGGTGGTGGCCGCGTCGCCGACGACACGGGTGACGTAGGCGCGGGTGCCGCCTTCTTCGAAGAAGGTCTTGAGGTCGTCCCACAGGGCGCCATAGGACTGGCGTGTCCCGAAGCTGGCTTCGAATTCGGTGAAGCTGTTGCACAGCACGGGCTCGTCGACGGCACCACGCTCGGCAAGTCCCACCGCGAAGTAGGTGCTTGCGGGCGCGATGGTCGGCGCGCTCGGGCCAGCAACCGCCCCGGTGGTGATCGTCACACCCGGCATTTGCCATCCCTCCTGGTTGACTTACCAGCGTAAGGACGGCTATACTTCAAGGTTGACCTTGTAGCCGTCCATCGCTGATCGCATCATGGCACCTCAGTCGGTCTTGCCCCGGCTGGACGCGCCGGTGTGCTTCTCGGCCTTCCCCGACTCCGGCAACGGCGGTGCAGCCGCGTGCGCGGCCTGGCCCTTCGGCTCCCCCGGAGACTCCTTCGCCTCTTCGCGCACGAGCACGCCGGTGTCGACCGCGCGCTGGCCGACCGCGTCCAGCTCGTCCACTTCGACGCGCTCGATCCCGGCCACGGTGTGGCCTGCCGCGTCGTAGACAGCCGGGGTCTGCTCCGGGTTGAACAGGGTAATCTTGCTCTTGCCCGCCATGGGTCACACTCCTGGTAGTGGCTGGGTGGGGCCGACGGCCGTGGTGGTCGCGGCGATCTGCTGGGCGGTGCCGAGTGGCGGGATCGTGGATCCGGCGTCCACGTACTCCTCCACGTCGGCGTCGATGGACAGGATGGCGGCGGCGTAGCAGCGTGAGCCGGACACGCGCACGGGCACGCCGAAGTCCTCGGTGTAGGTGTTCTCGTAGATCAAGTAGCCGGTGTCGCCTCCTTCGACCGTCAGCGTCGGATACTCGAACAGGCACAACCGCGCGCACACCGCGAGGTTGTCCCGCGCCGCGATGGCGGCGTCCCAGTCCGCGCCCATCGCCCAGACGTAAGTGCGGCAGGAGTAGCGACTGCGGTACTCCGGCGCACCGGAGGCGTTGAAGTCGCCCGTGCGGACCGTGCGCAGCAGGCGTGGGTTGATCACCGCGACCAGCCCCTTGGACTCGGTGATCACGTTCTCCGGCGGGTCGCCCGAGATCACCCTGTCCAGGTCGGGCAGCTTGCCCGCGTTCAGGTTCCACGCCTCCCGCAGCGCGGGGATCTTGCGGGGCATCTCGCTCGCCAGCAGCAACGTCATCTGGTCGCGGACCCCGTTGGCACCTCTCATCAGGCCGCCTTCGCCTCGAAGGTGAGGAACCGGGGAGCGTCGTCGGGCCGCATGGCCTACCGCCCTTCCGTCCGGGCGGACACACGCGCCTCGCCGGAGATGATCCAGGACTTCAGGGCCGAGGTCGCCGCACCCTCGCGGGCGATCTTGCCGGTGTCCCACAGTGGCCGGGCCGGAATGCCCGCGCGCGGTGCTCCCCGGTGGTGATAGCCCGCGTACTCGACCGTCGTGCCCGCGCTCATGTCGTGCGGGCCGACGCGCTCGAAGTCCATGGGCCGGTCGGCGATCGAACGCAGCAGGATGTTCTCGCGCACCAGGATGTCGGTGGTGAACCCCAGGTCGCGTTTCTGCACAACCGTGCGGGGTTTCAGCTCACGCCACGGCGTGCCCCATCGCTTGCCCTGCGTGCCGAACTGCTGGCGGTTGCCGTGGGTGAACCAGTCCAGGAACGCGTTCCAGGCGGGCTGGACGTTCTGCGCGCGGTCGCGCATCCCCCGCAACTCGCGGCGCATCGCGTTCCAGCGGGTCTGGTCGAAGGTGAACTTCGGCGCGAAAGTCGTCATCTCCCGGTGAGCTCCCATCTGCTCCCAGGCTGGGAGTTCATCTCCAGGCACCGATGTTGCGGAAGATCCCGAGCTTGAACAGCTCGGCGTCGGTCCAGTCCTCGGCGGGCACCGGCGGCGGCTTCGCCCCGTCGGTGTTGCGCATGACCACGGTGTCGTCGTGGGTGTTGTGCATGATCGCGCGGGCTTTGTCCAGGATGGCCTTGGCCAGCGCGGGCACGTTCCCCCACCCGGCCAGGTACCCGATGGTGACCGTCGCGGTCGCGCTGCCGATGCGGTTGGCCGGGACGCCCCACGCGGTGGGCTGGATGGGGAACAGCATGGAGTAGCCGGTGAGCCCGAGGCCGGGGCGGCCGATGCGGCGCAGTCGGTGTTCGGTGAGCGTCCACGGCGCGGGGAGGGCTTGCCCTTCCCCCGGCTCGGCGTCCTCAGGCATCGTGGGCACGTCAGGCACGGTGCCGTCGATCTCGGTCACCCATGCGATCGGCTGGCGGGCGACGACCAGGCCGGACTCCAGCACGGTCACCTCTTCGGTGCGCGGGCGCGGTGTGATGAACGCGCCGGACAGCGCGCCCTCCAGTGTGGACTCGAGCCCGGCGAGCACGTCGGCCGCCGCCTGCTGCTGGTCGTCACTCCACTGCGGACTGGACATGTACTTGTTGAGTCGCTTGACGTCTACGATCACGCTGCCCCCTCTCCTAGAACATCGCCAGCATGCGAGACCGCGCCGAGCTGGCCTGCACCGGCGTGTCCCGGTAGCGGACCACATCGGACTGACTCAGAACTTCGTCGAACACGCGCAGGTCATCCATCCAGCCGTTCAGCGCCCCCATCCCGACGAACAGCGCGGGCGGCTCCGTGTCGGTGCGCAACGGCCCCGCCAGCGGGCTCTCACCCGCCAGCGTGCCGTCGAGGAACAACCGCACCGCCGAGCCGTCGAACGTCCCCACCACGTGCCGGGCCACCCCCGTCGACCAGCTCGCGCTCGCCCGCGCCAGCGTGGTCGTACTGCGGGCCTGGATGTGGATGTTCGGCGGGAGGAACAGGATGCCCCACGCGCCCGAGTCGATCGAGGGCACGTAGTGCTGGATCGCCCATGACGCCACCGGATCGTCGTTGCGTATCCACCCCGCGACCGAGCGGTGGGGGGTCAGCCCCATGGCGGGCAGGACCGGCGTCGCGCCCGCGCCCGTCGAGCGCAGGCCTTCGGCGGTACGCCCGGCCACGCGCGCCACCGGCAGGCCCGCGATCGAGAAGTCACGTCCGTTGCCGGACAGGTCGGCCACCGTGGACGCGGTGCCGTGCGCGGCGTCGAAGCTGTAGGCGGCGAGCTGAGGCATGGCTCAGAACCCCTTCGCCAGCGCGAGCACCAGCCAGCGGGACAGTGCGGCGGAGTAGACCGCGCCCAGGAAGTCGCGGGCGCCGGGCGCGGTGGACAACACGACCGGGCCGTCCGCCCCCACCGCGAACCCGCCGGTGCCGCCGGACAGTGTCAGTACTCGCCCGCCGGTGACGTCCTGGATCAGCTCCCACAGCGCCTTCTGGCCGTCGGCCGGGTTGGCCGGTGCACCGAGCGTGCGGTTACCTCCGAGGGTGACCCGGAAGTGGTTGCCCAGCGCCGCGTCGGTGGCGACGGTGGCGGCGTCGGCGAGCGTGACCGGCGGAGTGAGCACGCGCGGCGCGGACACGGTGCCGGTGAACGTCGGCGACGACAGCGGGGCCTTGGCGTCCAGACCGGCTTGCAGACCGGTCACGCTGGCGATGCTGTGAGTGTGGTCCAGGTCGGCCTTGTCGGCGAGCCCGGCGGCCAGCTCGGCGTCGGTGGCGTAGGCCCCGGCGGGCGCGGCGCCGATATCGTCCGGAGAGTCGACGACCGGGCGGCCCTCCAGCGCGGTCACCCGGGCGGTGAGCGCGGTGGTGTCGGCGGTGGCGGGCGCCCACTTCGCCACGTCCGAGTCGAAGGTAAGCACCTGCCCGTCGGTGGGCGGGGTCGAGTCCACGTCGGTGAGGTCGGCGAGCACCGTGGGCACGACGGCGTTGGTTGCCACGACCGGCTCGACGACGTAGACGGCGCGCTCGTCGTCGGTGCGGACCTCGACGACCTCGCGCTGAGGTTCGACCACCACGCCGATGTCGGCGGAGCGGTCGGAGGATGTGGGAAGCGCGGGCAGGGTCACAGGTCATCCACCGCCCCCCGGATGTGGAACCGGCCGCGCATGAGCACAGACGTGTGCGCGTCCTCGTCGGTGACGATCACCCGGTGCTCGAAGGTGCCCCGGCCCAGCGCGGTGATCTCGGCGGCGGACAGCTCGAGCGTGGCCGAGAGGTTGTCGCTGGCGAGCACAGCGGCGACAGTCTCGGTCGTGGGCGCGGTCGCCGGGTCAAGCCCGTGCGCCCACAGGTCGAGGCGGGTCGGCTGCGCGAGCACGATGGGCTCCCCCTGTGCCATGCGGCGCAGCACGACCCGCCACCCACCGCCGATCTCGGCGTCGGTATCCCACTGGCTGGCCCGCACGCGGTCGATCGTGTCACGGGCGCGGGCCTGATCAGGGGTGGCGCGCCGGTGTGCTCAGCGAGTTGCTGGCGGCCGGACCGGTTCGCCGTGTGTGGCAAGGTTGTCCACGGCCATGAGGGTCTGGCGCCAGTGAACGAAGCGGATGGCGCGGTCGTCGATGTAGGCCAGCGCGGGCAGCTTGCGGTCGGTGACCAGCACGCGCACGCGGCTGTCCCAGAAGCGGACGGGCTCGGGCAGCGCATCGAGCACGTGCGCCTCCACCTGGCCGTTGGGGTCACGGCCGAAGCCGACCCGCACCATCACGCCGTCGTCGGGCCGGAGCTTCTCGACGACGAAGCCGAGCGGGTAGTGGCGGACCAGCCAGGCGGCGGTCATCTCCGGATCGCGGGTGGTGTGCACGAACAGCGCGTAACGCCGGGCCAGGGTGGTCATGGCTTCGACGCTGCCGGGCACAGGCGGGTCGTAGATGGTGCCGTCGTGCCAGCCTTGGGAGTACCGGTGGAGCACGCCGTCGAAGTCGATCGCGAGCGTGCCGCGCCGATCCTGTTCGCTCACTGGCCGCCGCCGGGGTTGTCGGGCGGCGGCGCGGTGGGCGCGGCCTCGAGTTCAGCGGCGCGCTGAGTCTGCCAGGCGCGGTAGACCTCGACGGGCACGTGCTGCCCGGCAGCCCAGCGCATGCGGGAGGTGGGCGTCGTGCATCCCTTGGGCAGGATCGTCTCGCAGACGTCGCACTCGGCCACGACGAAGTCATCGGAGTCGGCGCGGTCCATGGACCAGCCGGTGGCTTCGGCGACCTCGCGGGGCGCGGCGAGCGGGTGCGGGCGGCTGAACTGGTTGCCGTCGTGGACGGTGCCGACTTGCACGCGGGGCTCGCGCGGGTCGCCCAGGGCCTCGTAGTGGCGGGCGGGCTCTCCGGCGCCGACGGCGACCG
>DASQUF010000293.1:0-3183 GCA_035641435.1 Propionibacteriaceae bacterium
GCCGCGCGGCCGGGTGACACGGTGTGCTTCACCGGCCAGCTGCCCGACCGGTTGGTCATCGACCAGGGCGGCACCAGCGACTCTCCCGTCACTTACTCGGGAAACAGCCAGGCTGTGGTGCCCGGGATTACTGCCCGTGCCGACCACATCGTGATCGAGGGCTTCGTCGTGGCCGGCGCGGACAGCACCGGTATCTGGGCGTCGGGAACCAACATCGTCGTCCGCGACAACGACATCTCCGCGGTCCACCGAGCGGGTGTCCGCGTACGACCTCACGTCCCTAACGGTGTACGACCTCATGTCCTGAGCTCTCGGCGCGTCGAGTCCTGTTCGCCGTGAGTGTTGATCATCTTCCGGTCTGTCAGCTGTCAGGCAGATCAGACCGGACGGAGACCGATGCTCGTGATCCTCGACCCGGAGCAATGGATGGACCTACGACGCTTCCGCGCCCTGCATGCCGCAGGGGTGCCGATCGCGGAGATCGCCCGGCAGACCGGGCACGACTGGAAGACGGTCAAGAAGTACCTCGCCGACGACGCACCGAGCTATCCGCCGGCGGCGCCGCCGCGGGCGGGCACGCAGCCGCGAGTGATCACCCCGTTTGTCGGGCTGGTCGACGCCTGGCTGCGGGCGGACATCACGATCAAGGGCACGGTGGTCCACGAGCGGCTGGTCACCGAGCACGGGTTCACCGGCAGCTACCAGCGGGTGAAGATGCATCTGGGCCAGGCCAGGCCACGGATCGCCGCGGAGCTCGCCGACGCCGATGACAACCCGCTGCGTGGGCTGCACCGCCGCTTCGAGGTGGTCGCCGGTGCGCAGGCGCAGGTCGACTGGGGCGACGAGGGCGCGATCTTGGCCCACGTCGGCATCCCGAAGGTGTACTCGTTCCACTTCACGCTGTCCTACTCCCGCGACCCGTTCTGCTGTTACACCACCAGCTGCGACATGGCCTCCTTCTGGGAGTGCCACCGGCGGGCGTTCGCGCACTTTGGCGGGGTACCGGCCTCGATCGTCTACGACCGCACCAAGACGGTGATCAACAGGCACGTCGCCCCCCGGGCAGCGGTGCCGCTGCACCCGGAGGCGGCCGCGTTCGCCGAGCACTACGGGTTTGTCATCGACGTGCTCGCCGCCTACCGGCCGACCGGGAAGGGCCGGGTCGAACGCCAGGTGCTGATCGGTCGCGAGCATGTGCTCGCCGCGCGCAGCTTCGACTCGATAGCCGAACTGGACGCCGCGTTCCTCGACTGGCTGCCGATCCGCCGCGCCCAGGTGCACCGCACCCATGGTGAGGTGATCGCGGTGCGCGCCGAGCGGGACCGGGCCGCGCTGCTGGCCTTGCCCGCCCAGCCCTACCTGGTGACCGACCGGCACCTGCGCCGGGTCGGTCGCGACTGCCTGATCAGCTTCGAAGCCAGCCTCTACTCGGTCCCGGCCGGCAAGATCCGCGCCGGGCAACGAGTCGAGCTGCGGGTGGACGCCGACCTGGTCGCCATCCACGCCCTGCTCACCGGCTCCGGCGTCGGTGAGCTGCTCGCTGTGCACCCGCGCGCCACCACCCGCGGGTCGTGGGTCGTGGATCCGGCGCACTGGGCCGGGCTGCCCGACGGGCATACCCGCGCCACCGTCGTCGAGACCAGCACCGGCGTCGAGGCCACTACCGCCGGTGAGCTCACACCCGCACCCAGCGTCGGCGAGCCGAATCCGCTCGCCGCGCTGCTCACCGCCAACGCCCACGCCGCCGTCCCGGTCGCCCGCCGGCCGCTGACCGACTACCACGCCATCGCCCAAGCCCTCCCCACCGCCACCGCCACCGCCGCCGCCGCGGCGGCCACCCACCTCGGCAGGAACTGACACCATGACCTTCGTTGAGACCAGGACCTTCGTTGACATCGGCGACACCCCGATCACGATCTCCGGGCACGCCGTCGGTCAGATCGCCGAACTGCTCGGACACTGCGAGGCGTTCCTGCGCCACGCCAGCCCGACCACCCACGCCGAGCTGCTCGGCTTCCTCGACCAGCAACCCGCCCGCCCGGACGCCGGCTGGCTGATCGACATGCTCGGCTTCGACGCGCTATTCCTGCAGGCCAAACTCGCCGTCGCCGCCGAAACCGCCACCGAAACCGCCACCGGGCAGGAGGCGTCGTGAGCCAGCTGGTCTGCGCCCGCATCCGCGAGTACGCCGGCAAACTCGGCCTCACCCACCTCATCGACACCGTCGACCAGCTCACCGCCCGCGCCGAGGCCGAACAGCTCGGCTACCTCGAGTTCCTCGACCACGTGCTCGAAGAAGAACTCGGGCTGCGCGAGTCGCGCCGGTTCCGCAACGCGCTCAAGCTCTCCGGGCTGCCGCACCACAAGACCCTCGACGAGTTCGACTTCGCCTTCCAACCCGAGCTCGACCCGCGAAAGATCCGCGACCTCGCCACCCTGCAGTTCATCGACACCAAGAGCAACGTCGCGCTCCTCGGCCCACCCGGCGTCGGCAAGACCATGATCGCCGTCGCGCTCGCCGTCGCCGCCTGCCAAGCCGGCTACTCCATCTACTTCACCAGCCTCGACGACCTCGTCCGCCGACTCCGCACCGCCGAGGCCACCGGCCGGTTCAACCGGCAACTCGGCGCCTACCTACGACCCGCCGTCCTCGTGGTTGACGAAGTGGGCTACCTACCGCTGGACCGCACCGAAGCCAACATGGTCTTCCAGCTGGTCTCACGCCGATACGAACGCGGATCAATGATCATCACCAGCAACAAGGGCTTCGCCGAGTGGGGCTCCGTCCTGGGCGACGACGTCCTGGCCACCGCCATCCTCGACCGACTGCTGCACCACTGCGACATCATCGCCATCAACGGCCCCAGCTACCGACTCAAAGACCGGCTCAACCTGGTCACCGGAGGTGACGCCATGGCATGATCAGCCCCGCGCTGACCTCAGGACGTGAGGTCGTACGCACCTCGCCAGATGAGGTCGTACGCCGACATCGAGCTCGGCGACGACGGAGATCCGGGCCTGCTGGATCGGGTGGAGCGGCGCCTGTTGGAGGCCGGGGTGCGCCGGTCGGATGCGCGGTCGAAGCTGGCGCGGCTGCTGGGCGACCGGCTGCCGTCACCGGAGCGGGCTGTTCGGTTGGGCGGCAGGTCGACGGTGGGTGAGGTGGTGCTGGCCTATCTGCGG
>DASQUF010000294.1:0-4553 GCA_035641435.1 Propionibacteriaceae bacterium
CACATTGTCGGTCCCAGGTCGATCTGCACCGGGTCACACCCGCGGCCGAGTCGTCATCATCTCAGGCAGTCTCGGAGCCGGCCACGACGCGGCCGCCAAGGCGATCGCCGCCCGGCTGAACGAAGCCGGCTACGCCGCCGAGATCACCGACATCGTCAAGCTGATGAGCAAGCCGCTGGGCCGCTCGCTGCAGGCGGCGTACCTGCAGCAGGTCCAGCTGGCGCCGTCGGTCTACCGCTACCTGCTGCGGTACGGCAACCGCAGCGAGGGCATGAACAAGGTGATCATCAAGACGATGCGGCACACCGGTGACGCGCTGGCCGGCATCGCCGACCACGACCCGGCGGCCATCGTCTCCACCCACCCGTTCGCCAGCCAGGCGCTCGGTGAGCTGCGCGCCCAGGGCGACATCCGGGTCCCCGTGTTCACCTACCTGACCGACATGTCGGTGCACCGGGCGTGGGTGCACCCGTCGGTGGACGTGCACCTGGCCCTGCACGAGCTGCCGGCTGGCCAGGCGATCGAGCTCGGCGCTCGGATGACCCGGGTCGTCCGGCCGGCGGTACCGGAGCGGTTCTTCGCCAAGCCGTCCGCGCACCGCTCGCGTACGCACTGCCGCCAGGTACTCGACCTGCCGCTTGACCAGCCGCTGGTCGCGATGATCGGCGGGTCGATGGGCATGGGCTCGCTGGACCGCGCCGCGGAAGAGATTGCCGCGACCGGGATCGCGGTGCCCGTCGTGCTGTGCGGTCGCAACAAGCGGCTCTACAAGCGGCTGCGCAACAACAGTTCGGTGATCGCCCGGGACTGGATCAGCGACATCCCGCTGCTGCTGACGGCGGTCGACGGGGTGGTGCAGAACGCCGGTGGGTTCGCCTGCCTGGAGGCGCTGGCCGCGGGCAAGCCGACGGTGACCTACCGGTGCATCTCCGGGCACGGCGAGACCAATGCCGCCGCTCTGGACAAGGCCGGCATCGTGCCCTGGATTCGCAACGCCGCCGACCTCGCGCCCCGGCTCCAGAAGGCAATGGCGACCCCGCCCCGCGATCTGTGGGACTCCGCGGACGACAGCCGGTTCGACGTCGTCGATGCGATCGTCGGCCGGTCGCTCGCCGCCAGCGCCTAGCTGCCGCGTCAATGCGGCTAACGGAATGTTGCAGACCGCGCTTCGACACTCGCCTGCCGCGTTGATGCGCCTAACGTGAGATGACGGCCCGGGTCGCCAGCGACCGCGGACTTGCCTGACCCGTCATGAGGCCGCCACCACGGTGCGGCCGAACTCGGCGGCGAAGCCCTGACGCCAGCTGGGGTAGCGCGGCACCCAGCCGAGCTCGGCGCGCGCCTTGGCGTTGGACGAGCCACGCACCTGCGTCATCATCCGGACCAGGCCGTCCCCACCGGCCAGCCAGCCGACCCAGGCCGGGACGCGCCTCGGTGGCGGCCCCCCGGCCAGCCGGGCCATCTCGGGCAGCCACTCGGACACGGGGGCGGGGTCGTCGTCGACGATGTTGTAGAGCCCTGACCCCCGGCTCAGCGCGGCAACCGTGGCCGACGCCGCATCCGCGGTGTGGACGAAGGACCAGATGCCGGCGCCGGAGCCGACGAGCGGGAACCAGCCCTTGCGGACCGCGTCGAACTGGGGCCCGCGGGTCAGCGAGCTGCCCGGACCGTAGAGCCCGCCGTAGCGCAGCACCACCCCGCTCGGATGGTCGTGCAGCACCTGCTGCTCGAGGTCGACGATGGCCCGCAGCGTTCCCCGGAACGACTTGGGCGGGTCCGGCTCGAGCGGATCGTCCTCGCTCTTGACCGGTCCGCCGACCGTGGCCCAGGGCCAGCCGCAGAAGCTCTGCACCAGCAGCCGCGGCCAGCCGACATCGCGGGACGCGTCGATCAGGTTCGCCGTGCCCATGGTGCGGAGCTGGTTGGTCAGGGTGAACACCTTGTCGAACCGGCGCAGGTTGTTGGACAGCCGGCTCAGCGCGGTGGCTTGGTGCACGATGGCGTCGGGCCGGATCTCGTGCACCAGCGCGGTCACCGCGGGGGCGTCCAGCAGGTCAAGCCGACGGTGCTCCAGACGCTCAGCCGACGCCGGCGGCGGGGACGACCGGGTGGTAGCCACGACCGCATGACCCGCGCTCAGCAGCTGCGGCACCAGCTGCCGCCCGACCACCCCGCTTGCTCCGACGACCAGGACCAACATCTGCGCCGCTCCCTCTCCTTCGCTGACTCATGTCTCTGAGCAGTTCGACGCCGATGGTGGCCGGGCTGTGACATCGGCGACGAAGACCCGCGGTCCATGACATCCGTACGGACCTGTCGGGCAGAAGGTTGAAGTAGCGTGACCACCACGCAACGTCCACCGGAGGGAACCAGATGATCAAGCAGCTGCACGAGCTGGGAGTCAAGAGCGAGTACGCCTACATCGGCGGATTCGCCTCCATTGCCCTGTCCTACCTGAGCTACTTCGCGAGCCGGGCCAAGAAGGGCGACGATAAGGCCCAGTCGGACCGCTGGGGCATCTTCATCGGGCACTGGGCGCCCACCCTCTTCGCCCTCGGCGTGGCGCTCCGGCTAGAGGAGGAGGACGACTGAGCGCGTCGGAGAAGTCTGGGGCCGCCGGGCGCTAACCGGATACAGATCGATCAGTTATCAAGAAGCCGTCCGCGAGGGCGGCTTCTTAGCATGAGGTGTCCCATCAAAGACCGGCACAGGAGGAACCTCGATGAACGCACAGAAGCGCACCGCGGCGACGGAGAAGAAGTACGAAGGATTCACCGACGAGGAACGTGAGGCGATGAAGGAGCGCGCCTCCGAGCTGAAGGCGGCCTCACGCCGCGGGAAGAAGGCCGACGAGGAGGGTGCCGTACTCGAGAAGATCGCCGAGATGCCGGAGCCGGATCGCGTCTTGGCGGAGCGGCTCCACGAGATCATCAAAGCCAGCGCGCCAGACCTCTCGCCGAAGCTCTGGTACGGCATGCCCGCGTACGCCAAGGACGGCAAGGTCCTCTGCTTCTTCCAGCCCGCGCAGAAGTTCAAGTCGAGGTACGCCACGCTCGGCTTCGACGACACGGCGAACCTCGACGAGGGCACCATGTGGCCGACGGCCTTCGCCCTGACGGAGCTGACCGCCGACGACGAGGCCAGGATCGGCACGCTGGTGAAGAAAGCGGTGAGCTAGAGGGAACAGCCCCAGCGGCGAGCTGTGTCATGACATCACTGTGGTCGTCGACCGACTTTCCCTACACCTGCCTGCGGGACCGCCGGCGGACCGAGGCCTTCGCCGCGGCGATCGCGGCGACCGTCCGCCCCGGGGACGTGGTGCTGGATGCCGGCGCGGGAACCGGCATCCTGTCGTTGCTGGCGGCCCGGGCCGGGGCGGCGCGGGTCTTCGCGGTGGAGATCGACCCGGTACTGGTCGACCACCTCCGGCGTACGGTCGCGGCCAACGACCTCGAGGACGTGATCCTGGTCAGTGAGCAGGATGCCCGTGACTTCGTCCACGACGAGGTGTCGGCGCTGACCATCGAGCTGGTGGAGACCGGGCTGATCGACGAGACCCTGGTCGAGGTGTTCAACGGACTGGTCGAGGCCGGGGTGGTCACACCGGCGACCCGCTGCCTGCCGGCGGCGTACGCGACCTATGTCCAGTTCGGCTACGCCGACCCGAACCTCTACGGCTTCACCTTCGACGTGCTTCGGCACGACTGGAGCTACTACGACCACGACCCACAGGCCTGGGCGCCGAGCCGGTTCAGCGCGGTCGGTGACCGGCACCGAGCCTGGCGAGGGCCGCTGGCCGGACAGCCGATCAACCCCGACGTACGCGTCCGGATCCCGGTGCCGGAGGGCGAGAGTGAGATCAACGCGCTGCGGCTGACCGGCGCACTGGACCTGCCCGGCTACGGTGTCTTCACCGAGTCGCCCACCCTGAACGGGCCGAAGATCATTCCGGTTACGCCACCGCTCGGGGCCACCGAGGTGGAGGTGGGCTACACCATGGGCGGCGGCTACTCCACCTTCACCTGTGAGGCGGCGGCCTGATCGAGGCCTCCGACATGGTCGTCCTGCCGCCCCCGGAACCGAGTTCGCTACGCACGTTTCATCCCCTCACCCGCGTGTCGCGGGCTTCGGCGTCCGCTGGCGTCACAAATCCAGGCGGCGATGTCACAACCCGTCTCGCCGAAGCGTCGTTCTGACATGGCCGAAGCCCGAGAGTCCGCCGGTCGAAGCAGCCTGCTGGCCACCCGACCTCGAGACGAGGACGGCATCGTCTGGCTGGTGGCCTGCATCTTCATGGCGCTCGCCCTTCGGGTACGTCAGCTCGGGCGAGGGTGCGATGACTGAGCCGCCCGCGGTCGACCGCGTACGCCAGCGCGAGAAGGCGGCGGACTTCGCACGGCGGCACACCGATCCGGAGCTGCTGGTGCTGGTCAACGTCTGGGACGTGGCCAGCGCCCAGGCCGTGGCGGCTGCGCCGGGCTGCTCCGCCCTGGCCACGGCCAGTGCGGCGGTCGCCGCGGCGTTCGGCTACCCCGACCACGAGCAGATCCCGG
>DASQUF010000295.1:0-2147 GCA_035641435.1 Propionibacteriaceae bacterium
CGCGTTCTGGCTGCGCGAGGGTGCGGTGGCGGCGGCGCTCAACGTGAACATGTGGGACGACGGCGACGCGCTGCAGGCCCTCGTCGACTCGGGCCGGCCGGTGGAGGACGACGCGCTGGTCAGCGGCAGCCTGAGCTAGCCGCTAGTACCCCGGAAGGGAAATCTCTTGACGCTTGGACCCCGCCCAGGCACGCACCTCGCGGCGTTCTCCTCGGTCGCGTTGCGACTCGGCAGCCCTCCCTCGTCGGCCTTGCGATGCACGCACCTGGACGACGCCAGCCGCCAAGGAACTTCCCTTCCGGGGCACCAGTGAGGCTTCGCCTCTGACCGCCGAGTTCGGGGCTGGCCTGGCCGGGCGGGTGCGGGTCATCTTGGGTTATGGCAACGTTGACGGTCAATGATCTGCTGGAGGGTCACGTCGGGCTGGACATCGAGTCGTTGGATCGGGTCTATCTGAACGGCTATGTGCCGAATTTGCAGGTCGGCGGCCAGGTGGTGTCCTTCATGACCCAGCATCTGGGGTACCCGATCCCGTCGCCGGCGATCATGGAGAAGATCGGCACCTCGTTCCGCCGGGCGGTGCGGTCCTTCGCCGCGGCTCAGCAGGTGCCGCTGGTGATGTTCGGTAAGACCGATCGCAAGCAGGAGGTGATGCGACCCTACGTGCAGCGGCAGGCCGCGACGGGTCGGTCCGGGGTGGCCGCGATCGGGGTGGCCCAGGAGTATCAGAACGTGTTCGCCGCGAGCCAACGCGAGGACCGCGGCTGGAGCGGGCACCAGGTGTGGTACTCGTTCCGCAAGGCCGACCGGCGGGTCACCTGCTTCTACTTCTACCTGTGGGACACCGATTTCGGGCCATCGTTCATCAAGGTGTGCGCCTACTTTCCGTATCCGGTCAAGGTGTGGCTCAACGGCCATGAGTGGGCCAAACGGCAGGCCATCCAAGCCGGCATCGGGTTCACCGAGCTGTCCAACGGCTTCGCCAGCTGCGATGACCCGGGCGGGCTGCAGGCCATTTGTGATCGGCTCGGTCCGGGCACCATCGAGGGGTTCTTCGAACGGTGGATGAGTGTGTTGCCGTTGCCGCTCACCGCCACCGACCGGGCCGCCGGGTACTGGTGGGAGTTGTCGATGCGGCAGATCGAGACCTCCCGCACCCTGGTCTTCGCCGCGCCCCGCCACGCCCGCCGGTTCTTTGAGGCCTTGGTGGTCGACAACCTCGACGTCGGCCGCCCCGACCATGTCGAACTAATCTTCACCGGTCACCGGACCCGCTGGGGCCGGCCACCGAAGACCGAGCCGACCTACAAGACCCGGATCGACACCCGCGACACCATCGGGGTCACGGTGAACGCCGACTATAAGAACTCCCGGGTCAAGCAGTACCTCAAAGACGGCCGCGCGCTGCGGGTCGAGACCGTGATCAACTCCCCCGACGACCTGCTGTGCCGGCGTCGCCTGGCGCATCTCGACGAGCTGCAGGCCAAGGCCCGTGCCGTCAACGCCCGCCTGCTCGATACTGAACGTGTCGGGCAGGGCTGTGTCCTTGCGAGCCCAGCCTTTGAGCGGGTCGCACAGTCCACCCTCACCAAGGATGGCCGGAGGTCGCCCGCACTACGGTTCGGAGATCCTCGGGTCATGGCCCTGCTCGGCGCCCTGTGTGTCGGTCTGAACACCCTCGGCTTCACCAACCGGAGCCTCCGTGCCCAGGTGAGCCAGCTGCTCGGCGTCACCTACACCGTCAACCAGATGAGCTACGACCTCGCCCGGCTCCGCCTCAACGCCTTGATTGAGCGGCGGCCCCACACCAACACCTACCAGCTCACGCCCGACGGGCAACGGGTCGCAATCTTCTACACCAAAGTTCACGACCGGATCCTGCGGCCCCTCCTCGCCGCCGACCAGCCACCCGCCCCCGCCGGCCTCCGCAACGCCCTCCGCGTCATCGACCGCCACCTCCACAACTACATCGAACACGCCCGCATTGGAAAGCCAGCCTGAAACTCAAGACAGACGTCGAGATCTAGCGACCAAAGGATCGCTAGGGCGAGCACGACGAAGTCGACGCCGAAATAGGATCCACGTTCCCCAGCCGTAAGGGGCCAATGACCGCGTTGGCGGGTTTGCCACCTTCAGAATTGACCGCG
>DASQUF010000296.1:0-8931 GCA_035641435.1 Propionibacteriaceae bacterium
TATCCGGAGCTCGGCCCCGACGGCCGCGACCGCATCCTCGCCGCGCTGCGGGCCGCTAGCCTCGGAGCCGATGGCTGCCCTGACCTGGCCAGACCCGCTACCGCAGTACGGACCGGTGCGGCTGCGACCGTTCGCCGCCGGTGACCTGAGCCTGGTCGCCGAGCTGGCGGCCGACCCGTACATCCCGCTGATCGGAACCGTGCCGGCCGCCTTCACCCGGACGGCCGGTGCGGCGTACCTGGAGCGGCAGCATCAGCGACTTCGGGACGGGCAGGGCTGGTCCTTCGCGGTTACCGACCGGGAGACCGATCAGGCTGTGGGCGGGGCCGGTCTCTGGCTCCAGAACGGGGCAACGGCCACGGCCGGGTACGCGGTGGCGCCGCCGTACCGGAACCACGGCTACGCGACCGCCGCGCTCCGGGCGTTGACCGCCTTCGCGGCGATCCGTCCTGACCTGGCCCGCATCGAGCTCCTCATCGAGCCAGCCAACCTGGCCTCGATCGCGGTCGCCCGTCGCTGCGGCTACCAGGAGGCCGGCCTGGTTCCGGCGCACACCGAGATCGCTGGTCGCCGGCGGGAGATGCTTCGCTTCGTCGCTCATGTCCTCCGGTGAAACACGCCGCAGGGGCGGGCGGGCGTACCCCCCGGCCCGTGGGGTCGGCCGGGATTCACCCGGTTCTGGCTCGGGTTGACAGTGTCGGTCCTGGGGACGCCCGGTCGCTGCCCCGCCCAGCACGGCCCCAGACCGCCGGCCTCGACCGGCGCTGGGGTCGGCACCGCCGGGGTGGCGCTGGCCTCCGCCGGGCTGATGCTGTCGCCGTTCCGCCGGGCGTCCGTCGTCCAGCACGCGGGCTGAGTCTGTCGAGGCCCACGAGCCCCGGCCCTTCGACAAGCTTGAGGCGCATAACCGCCAAGCGGCCTCTATCCCGCCGGATCGTCCACTTTGTCCAGCCGGTAGGTCACGTGGGTGACCCGCTGGGATGGTGGCACCGACACCTGCTCCATGACCGGGCGGACACGTCATCGAACAGGCGCTCGCCGGCGCCGAGGACGATCGGGCGCGATGTACAGACGCAATTCGTCGAGCAGTCCGGCCGGTTTGCGCCGTCGCGCTTCGCGGTCGTGCCCCGGGCCAAGGCCGTCGCGAAGCACTGAGCCCGCACCGCCTCCCGCTGGGCTCGCGGCGAGTATGGTCAGCCTCATGAAGGTGGGCGTCCCCAGCGAGGTCAAGAACCACGAGTACCGGGTGGCGATCACGCCGTCCGGGGTGCACGAGTTCACCAGGAACGGGCACGAGGTAGTGGTCCAGGCGGGAGCCGGCGTCGGCTCCTCGATCACCGACGACGAGTTCGTCGCCGCCGGGGCCAAGATCGCCGACGACCACGAGCAGGTGTGGGGCGAGGCCGAGATGATCCTCAAGGTCAAGGAGCCCATCGCGGTCGAGTACGAGCGGATGCAGCCGGGCCAGATCCTGTTCACCTACCTGCACCTGGCCGCCGGCCCGGAGTGCACCCAGGCCCTGCTCGACCGACGGGTCACCGCCATCGCCTACGAGACGGTGCAGCTGCCCGGCGGTGCCCTGCCGCTGCTCGCCCCGATGAGCGAGGTCGCCGGCCGGCTGGCCCCGCAGGTCGGCGCGTACCACCTGATGGCCCAAGGTGGCGGGCGCGGCACCCTGATGGGCGGCGTCTCCGGCGTGTATGCGGCCAAGGTCGTGGTGATCGGGGCCGGGGTCTCCGGAATGAATGCCGCGGCGATCGCGCTCGGCATGCAGGCCGAGGTGCTGCTGCTGGACCGCAATATCGACAAGCTGCGGGAGGCTGACCGGATCTACCAGGGCCACCTGCAGACCATTGCCTCGAACGCGTTCGAGGTGGAGCGTGCGGTGCTGGACGCCGACCTGGTGATCGGTGCGGTGCTGGTGCCCGGGGCCAAGGCCCCGATGGTGGTCAGCAACGAGCTGGTCAGCCGGATGCGGTCGGGTAGCGTGCTGGTCGACATCGCCATCGACCAAGGCGGCTGCTTCGAGGACAGCCGGCCGACCACCCACGCCGAGCCGACGTTCCGGGTCCACGACTCGGTCTTCTACTGCGTGGCCAACATGCCGGGCGCGGTGCCGAACACCTCGACGTACGCGCTGACCAACGTGACCCTGCCGTACGCGGTGAGCCTGGCCAACCAGGGCTGGCAGCAGGCGCTGCGCTCTGACCCCGCCCTGGCCCTGGGGCTGAACACCTACGACGGCGAGGTGACCAACTCGGCCGTCGCGGAGGCCCACGGCCTGGCACACCGGCCGCTGGCCGAGGTACTCGGCTAGGCCCTGGCTTGGTCGACCTTCACGGCCTGGTCCATGCGTACAGCGACCACCTCGTCGCCGAGCGCGGGGTCTCTGGCCACACGGTGTCGGCCTACCGGCGCGACCTGCGTCGTTACGTCGAGCACCTGGCCTCGACCGGAGTGAAGGACGCGGCCGCCGTCACGCCGGCGATGGTCAGTGACTACGCCATGCGGCTGCGCGAGGGCGTACGGAATGCCGAGGGCACGGGGTGGGCCCGACCGCCACTCGGACCGGCCAGCGTGGCTCGGGCCGTGGTCGCGGTGCGCAGCCTGCATCGGTTCGCCCAGGCTGAAGGCCTGACGGAGGACGACCCGGCGGCCGCGGTGCAACCGCCGAGGCCGCCGCGCCGGCTGCCCAAGGCCCTCGGGCTCGACCAGGTGCAGGCCATGCTCGACGTGCCCGCCACCGACACGGTACTGGGGCTGCGCGACCGGGCGCTGCTCGAGGTGCTCTACGGGACCGGGGTCCGCATCTCCGAGGCCGTCGGCCTGGACGTCGACGAGGTGGCCCGGCTGGTCCGCCCTGCGGGGGCGAGCGGGGGGGTCATCACCCCCGGCGGTGTAACGCTCCAGCCCGACGCACCGACTCCTGGCCTGCGGGTCCTGGGCAAGGGTCGCAAGGAGCGTATCGTGCCGCTCGGCTCGTACGCCCGCGCCGCGTTGGACGGATACCTGGTCCGGGCCCGGCCCGAACTGGTCCGCCGCGGCCCGGGAACGCCGGCCCTGTTCCTCAACGCCCGAGGCGGCCGACTGTCCCGGCAGAGCGCCTGGACCATCCTGCGGACCGTCGCGGAACAGGCCGGGATCACCGCCGAGGTGTCGCCGCACACGCTGCGGCACTGCTTCGCCACCCATCTTCTGGACGGCGGTGCGGACGTCCGGGTGGTCCAGGAACTGCTCGGTCACGCCTCGGTGACCACCACGCAGATCTACACGCTGGTGACTGTGGACCACTTGCGCGAGGTATACCTCACTTCGCACCCTCGCGCGTACTAGGCTTCGGCGGAGCAGCAGCAAGAGGGCGGGTCGCAGGAGGAGGCAGGGCGTTGGCGAAGGTACGGCCGGTCGATCTCCTGGAGGAGCAAGTGAGCTCCGACGGAAAGGTCACGATCGGTCTGACGGGCCGTCCCTGGCCCGACCTACCGGAGCCGAAGCCTCTGACCAGTCACGGTCCGGCGATGGTCATCGCGATGTGCAACCAGAAGGGCGGGGTGGGCAAGACCACCACGACCATCAACCTGGGGGCGGCACTGGCGGAGCTGGGCCGACGGGTGCTGCTGGTGGACTTCGACCCGCAGGGGTCGCTGTCTGTGGGGCTCGGGGTCAATCCGCACACCTTGGAGCACAGCATCTACAACCTGCTGCTGAGCCGGGACACCTCGATCGACGATGTCATCGACCGAACCGGCGTCAACAACCTCGATATCCTCCCCAGCAACATCGACCTGTCGGCCGCGGAGGTCCAGCTGGTCTCCGAGGTGGCCCGGGAGCAGACGCTGCTCCGGGTCCTGGAAGCCGTCAAGCCTCGGTACGACGTGATCCTGATCGACTGCGCGCCGTCGCTGGGCCTGCTCACCATCAACGCTCTGACCGCCGCGGACAAGGTGATTGTGCCGCTGGAGACGGAGTTCTTCGCGTTGCGCGGCGTTGCGCTGCTCACCGACACCATCGCGAAGGTGACCGACAGGCTCAATCCCCGGCTCGAGATCATGGGCATCCTGGGGACGATGTACGATCCACGAACACTGCACAACAAGGAGGTTCTGGAGCGCGTAGTCCAGGCCTTCGGCGATCGGGTATTTCACACCGTCATCCGGCGAACCGTGAAGTTTCCCGAAACGACGGTGGCGGGGGAACCGATCACCACTTACGCCACGACATCACCGGGGGCAACGGCGTACCGCACACTGGCGCGCGAGGTGCTGGCCCGATGCCACGACGAGTAAGTCTTCCTGGTGCTTCTGAGCTGTTCCGCGACACAAAGGTCGCGGGGCCGGTGGTCAACGAGCCCATTCCGATCCGGCGCCCCGCGGCCCGCGGGTCGGGCCGGGTGCGCCACGACGAGAAGATCACCGTTTACGTGAGCCAGGAGGAGCTGCTGGCCCTGGAGCAGGCGCGGCTGACCCTGCGGGCCAAGCACGGTATGGCGGTGGACCGGGGGCGCATCGTTCGCGAGGCGATCGCCGCCGCCCTGGCCGACCTGGAGACCAACGGCGGGGAGTCTGACGTGGTGCGCCGGCTCTCATCACAGTGACTTCGTCACTGCGTTCGGTCCGCGACGAACCGTCGCTCCGCGACGAACCGTCGCCCCGCGAAGAAAGGCGTGGAGAGCGCAAGCGCTCGCGGTTGTCTGGTTCCGTCGAGCCAAGCCCTCCTTCGTCGGGACGGCTCGACGGGTTCGACGTCACCCTGGACAACTTCACCGGACCGTTCGACCTGCTGCTGCAGCTGATCTCCCGGCACCAGCTCGACATCACCGAGGTGGCGCTGTCCCGGGTCACCGACGAGTTCATCGCGCACATCAAGGCCCTGGGCCCGGAGTGGGACCTGGACCAGACCAGCCAGTTCGTGGTGGTGGCCGCAACGCTGCTGGACCTGAAGGCGGCCCGGCTCCTGCCGGCCGGGGATGTCGAAGACCCCGAGGACCTGGCGCTGTTGGAGGCCCGGGACCTTCTGTTCGCCCGCCTGCTGCAGTACCGGGCGTTCAAGCAGGTGGCCGGCTGGCTGGCCGCGACCTTGGCCGAGCAGGGCCGGCGGCTGCCCCGCGACGTTGGCGTGGAGCCCCGCTTCGCCCGGTTGCTGCCGGAGGTCACCATCCCGATCAGCTTGGACCGGTTCGCCGCGCTGGCCGCCCGGGCGCTGGCCCCTAAGCAGGCCGACGTCGTGTCGCTGGCCCACCTGCACACTCCGCAGGTCAGCGTGCGGGACCAGGCAGTCGTGATCACTGATCGGCTACGCCGGGCGCGGGCGCTGACCTTCCGGGCGCTCACTGGCGACTCGCCCAACATGGTGACCACCGTGGCCCGGTTCCTCGCCCTGCTTGAGCTGTTCCGCGAGGGCGCGGTGGCGTTCGAGCAGCTGACCGCGCTCGGCGAGCTGACCGTCCGCTGGACCGGGAGCGAGGACGGCGAGCTGGACATCTCCGACGAGTTCGACGCGCCCCCAACGCCGCCCGCCGCTGAGGAGGAGTCCCGATGAACCCCGAGCTGACTGACCCTCCGCTGGCGGTCGCCGGCTCCGACGCGAGCAAGCTGGACGGTCTGGGGCTGGGCGGGGCGCTGGAGGCGCTGCTCCTGCTGGCGGCCGAGCCGATGAGCGTCACCGACCTGGCCCAAGCGGTGGGTGTGCCGGAGGGCGAGGTGGCCGAGGCGCTGGTCGAGCTGGCGGCGTTCTACGACGAGACCGGCCGGGGCTTCGAGCTGCGTGAGCTCGGCGGCGGCTGGCGCTACTACACCCGGGACGAGTACGCGGACCTCGTTGCCGCGTACGTCCTGGAGGGCCAGCAGTCCCGGCTGTCCGCGGCCGCGCTGGAGACCCTGGCGGTGATCGCCTACCGGCAGCCGATCGCCCGGGGCCGGGTCTCGGCGATCCGCGGCGTCAACGTCGACGGAGTGATCCGGACGCTGCTGGGCCGCGGGCTGATCGAAGAGGCCGGGCACGACGCCGACTCCGGTGCGGTGGTGTTCGCCACCACCAGCTACTTCCTTGAGCGGATGGGCCTGCGCTCACTGGACGAGCTGCCCCCGCTGGCTCCGCACCTGCCGGCGGTCGAGGATCTGGAGGCCGAGCTCAGCCAGCTCGCAGAGTCGCGGCCGGAGGCGGTCGAGCCCGAACCGGTCCAGCCGGAACCGGTCGGGCCGGAGTCGGCGCCGGTTGGTCAGAAGTCCTGAGGGTGGCGCGGTCGGGGAGACTGGACGGGTGAGCGACTCGGAAGACATCCGTCCGGAGTCTGTCGAAGGGCAGCGTCCCTCGACAGGCTCAGGAGAACGCCTGCAGAAGGTGCTGGCCGCGGCCGGGCTGGCCTCCCGACGGGCCTGCGAGGTGCTGATCAGCGAGGGCCGGGTCGAGGTCAACGGCCACGTGGTCGTCGAGCAGGGTCGCCGGGTGGACCCGGACTCCGACGTGATCCGGGTCGACGGCGCCCGAATCCCCCCGCCCCGTCGGCACCTCTACCTGGTGCTGAACAAACCCCGCGGTGTGGTGTCGACCCTCGACGACCCGCAGGGCCGACGTACGGTCAACGACCTGCTGGCCGGACTGCGGTCGGGCAAGCAGTCGCGGTTGTTCCACGTCGGTCGGCTGGACACTGACACCGAGGGACTGTTGCTCCTGACCAACGACGGCGACTTCGCCCAACGGTTGACCCACCCGTCCTTCGCGGTGCCGAAGACCTATCTGGCCGAGGTCACCGGCGTGGTCACGTCGCCGGTGCTCAAGCAGCTGCGGCAGGGGATCACGCTCGACGACGGGCCCGTCCGCCCCGATTCGGTGAAGGTCGTCTCGACTGCCGGCGACCGTACGCTGGTCAAGATCACATTGCACGAGGGCCGGAACCACATTGTCCGCCGTACCATGGAGGCGGTCGGTCATCCGGTCCGGCGGCTGTCCCGGACCGGGATCGGACCGGTGCGGCTCGGGACTCTTCGGACAGGGGAGGTCCGGGAGCTGACCCGGGACGAGCTGGGCGGCCTGCTCGACCTCACCGGCGGCTGACCGCCGTCGGCGACCAGACGAGGGGAGGGTCGTGGACCGTCGAATCTATGGTCTGGAGACCGAGTACGGCGTGGCCTGCACCTCAGGCGGAACGCGTCGGCTGACACCGGACGAGGTGGCGCGCTACCTGTTCCGTCGGGTGGTGACCTGGGGGCGGTCCAGCAACGTCTTTCTGCGCAACGGGTCCCGGATCTACCTCGATGTGGGCTCGCACCCTGAGTACGCGACAGCCGAGTGCGACGACCTGGTCCAGCTGATCAACCACGACCGCGCGGGCGAGCGGATCCTTGAGGACCTGATCGTCGACGCCGAGCAGCGGCTGGCCAGTGAGGGGATCAGCGGTGACATCTACCTGTTCAAGAACAACACCGACAGCCACGGCAACTCGTACGGCTGCCACGAGAACTACCTGATCTCCCGGATCGGCGACTTCTCCAAGATCACCGACGTCCTGGTGCCCTTTCTGGTCTCCCGGCAGCTGATCTGCGGGGCCGGCAAGGTGCTGCACACCGCCCGCGGGGCGGAGTACTCGGTGAGCCAGCGGGCCGAGCACATCTGGGAGAGCGTCTCCTCGGCGACCACCCGCAGTCGGCCCATCATCAACACCCGCGACGAGCCGCACGCCGACCCCGAGCGCTACCGGCGGCTGCATGTCATCGTCGGCGACTCGAACATGAGCGAGACGACCACCCTGCTCAAGGTGGGCACTGCGGAGCTGGTGCTGCGGCTGATCGAGGCCGGCGTGCCGATGCGCGACTTCACCCTCGAGAACCCCATCCGGGCGATCCGGGACATGAGCCGGGACCGGACCGGGCAGGTTCGGGTGGCTCTGTCCAACGGGCGACGGATCTCCGCTCTGGACCTGCAGACCGAGTATTACGAGAAGGTCAGCGAGTTCGTCCGCCGGGAGAGCCTGGGCAACCGGGTCATCGACCGGGTGCTCGACCTGTGGGAGCGGACGCTGCGGGCGGTGGCCGAGGACAAGCTGGCCCTGGTGGACACCGAGATCGACTGGGCGATCAAGCTCCGGCTGCTGGACCGCTACTCGGCCAAGCACCGGCTCAGCCTGGCCGACCACCGGATCGCCCAGCTGGACCTGGCCTACCACGACATCCGGCGCGGACGCGGGCTGTTCACCCTGCTGGAGCAGCGCGGGCTGGCCGCCCGGGTGACCACCGACCCGGCGACCTTCCGGGCGAAGTCGGTTCCGCCCCAGACCACGCGAGCCAAGCTGCGCGGCGACTTCATCCGCGCCGCCCAGGAGGGCCGCAACGACTACACGGTCGACTGGGTGCATCTGAAGCTGAACGACCAGGCGCAGCGGACGGTCCTGTGCAAGGACCCGTTCGTATCCGTCGACGACCGGGTCGACCGGCTGATCGCCTCGATGCGCGGCTGACGACAGCCTCCTTTCTCCACTCCGCGGCCTTTGGGTCGACTTCGCGGCAGCAGCAACGCCCGCGGAGTCGGCGTAGGTGCCGCGGAGTGGCATCGACAGCCGTCGCTAGACTCGACCTCGGACACGGGGTGCCCCGCTGGGGCTGAGATCACACCCGTCGAACCTGATCTAGCTCGGACTAGCGAAGGGATGTCGCCCATGACCGTCAGCGCCACGACCACGGACCTGGTCACCTTCACCGCCGACGCCCTGGCCCGCGTCCGGGAACGGACGCCCCTGGTCCAGTGCCTGACCAACAGCGTGGTGATGAACTTCACGGCCAACGTCCTGCTGGCCGCCGGAGCCGCACCGGCCATGGTGGACATCGTCGGCGAGGCCGGCCCGTTCGCCGGGGTGGCCTCCGGCGTGCTGGTCAACCTCGGCACGCTGCCCTCCGGCCAGCCCGAGGCCATGCTCGAGGCGGCGGCCGCCGCCGGGAAGGC
>DASQUF010000297.1:0-11703 GCA_035641435.1 Propionibacteriaceae bacterium
CCGCCGCCCGCCGCGATGCGAACAACGACGCGCTGGTGATCTCGGTCAGCTTCCCACGGTCCAACCCGACCGCCTCGGTCTCGGTGACCTCGGCCTCCGGCACCTCCTCGCCGATCTGCTGCCGCACCGCGTCCACCGCCCGGTCGGCGAGCAGCGACTCCGGTCCACTGACCAGCGTGACCCGGCCGAACGGGGATCCGCGTGCCGCCATGGGCGCCAGCATGCCAGCGTCCGCCGACATCCGCCGCAGCGTGTTCGCGAGCGGGTTTTGGAGGCAGGACTTGGTATACATGTGCCAGGGGCAGAAAATCCTCGAAAGGGGCGACAGTGGCTGGCACACTCCGCACCTGGGTCCAGGGTTACGTTCGCGCGCACCGTTCGCGTCCGACCCCACCTAACTTCAAACCTCCGGCCAAACTCCGCCGCCGGCAACCCGACGATGCCCTCGGCCAGAAGCTGGCCAGTGAGTCCCAGGTCCTCGAGCGGTTGGTCGCGGTGCAACCGCACACCATCGCGGTGGTGCTGCCCAGCGACCAGCCGCCGCAGATCAAGCGTCCCGGTGAGCAGCTGCGGCCTGGCCTCCTCTCCGGCCGCAAGCCGAGCTATGTCGTGGTGGTCAGCACCGCGGTGACCCGGCTCGACGTGACGATGCGTGAGCTCGCGACGCTGGACGAGAACATCCCGCTGGTCAAGCTCCGGATCGGCGTGCAGGTCTCCGACCGTGACGGGTACGCCGCCCTGGTGAGCGCGGCGCAGCTCCACCACACCGACCTCGACGGCTACCTCACCGAGTGCGTGAAGCGGGAGCTCGACGAGAAGGTCCGGCGGATGGTCAAGTGGAACCGACTGGCCGATCTGCGCAGCAAGACACTGGAGCGAGTGCTGGCCAATGACACGCTCCCGAGCACCTTCGCCGACGGAATCCTGCTTCAGCGGGGCTTCAGCGTGCTCGAGACCAGCTGGCCGGCCAGCGGGCCGGCCGAGCCGCCGCAGCTCGCCGGCTCCTCCGGCTCGGACTTCCCCCGCCTGGAGAGCGGGCCGGCACCCATCCCTCAGCGGTCGACTCTCGACCTGACGATGGACGCCGCGCTCCGCCGGCTCTGGAACCACCACGCCAAGCTCGAGCTGCTGGGCATCGCCGGAGCCAAGGTCCGCGGTGCCACCACGGTCATCGCCGTGCCGGCGCGCGAGCCTGGTGCGTACGAGGAGACCCAGCTGCGCGAGGCGTTCAGCCACTACTACTCCGACCGGCACGTCCGACTGGTGTCGGCCACCGCGAACACCTACGACGGGATCATCCGCGCCTGGTTCCGGAAGGTTGACAGCTGGCCCCGCCGTCTGGTTTCCATCACCGGGAGTGAGGACGACGAAGCGCTGCAAATCCACGTCGACCAGCGCCGGCTCGCTCCAGAGGATCGCGGTGACGGCGTATCGGTGGGCCGGGAGTCCGACCGCGAAGCGCTCCAGCGGCTGCTGCCGTACGAACGGGTGGAGTTCGTCTCGGCGGACGCGGACTGAGGCCGGAGCCGACGGTGAGCCACATCGACTACGCCAACCGGGCCGCCCAGCGGCCTGGGCTCGGACCGCTGAGCAGCTCCGAGAAGGAGCAGGAGACGGCAACCAAGAACCGGGCGTGGGCCAGCGTGCCTTTCTCGATCTCGCTGACCGTTAATCTCATCTTCCTCCTTCACTACTGGCTCCCCGAGATGAACGAGTTTCCGGGGCGCGTGTGGTGGTTGACTCAGCTCGCTCCCCTGGCCTCGCCCTGGCTGACCAGCCGCGGCGATCCACAGGTGGCGGCTCAGCAGGGCTTCGGCCTGGGGCCGGCGGTGCTGCTGCTGTCCGGCTTCTTCCTGGTCTGCCTGTCCCGGAGCCGTCGCTGGTGGGGTCGCATCGGCATCCTGGTCCCGACCGCCATCGGCGGCTTGGCCGGGCTCGGCATCCTGGTCGAGCTGCTCACCACCGGCGGGAACCGCACCTCGACGCTGAGCGTGATGCTGCTGCTGCTGTGGCTAACCGCCGCCGCCTATGCGGCGACCCAGGGCTTCCAGGACCGGCTCGGGTCTCCGCCGCCGAAGAACTGGCGCAGCGGACTGCCGGCACTGGTGGGATTTGCCCTGATCGGGCCGCTGCCCGTCGCGGTCGGCCGGGCGCTGTTCGCCCCCGAACTGCGGGACATGGCGGTAGTGCTCGAGGGCAACACCGTCGCCCTGCGGCTGGCGGCGCTCGCGACGGCCAGCACCGCGTGGCTGTACCTGAGCGGGCTGCTGGTCGGGGTGTCCCTCTGGGTGCTCTACCGCTGGTGGCCGCTGCGCCGGGGTACCCAGGTCACCGGTCTGCTGATCGCCATGGCGGTGATGCTGATCGTCACCAGCGCGTTCGGTCTGGTGTCCGCCGGGCTGGCCGGCGTCCGGACGACCCAGCTCACCAACGGCAGCCCAGCCGCCGAGGGGACATTCTCGTGTGGCGCCTGGCCCCAGCCCCAGACCAACCCCAACGAGCCGATGCTGACCCTCGGGGTGACCGGCGCCGGATGCCGGACCGTCACCATCTTCGAGGGCTACCGACAGCGGTCGACCGGGACCGTGCCCGACTCGTTGTCACCGATCGAGGCCCGCACCCCCGAGAACCGACCGATTCTCGCCGAGGACGTCGGGGCGGTGTACGGGGACATCGTGGTACTGGCAGCCACGAACCGGCTGGACCGGGCTCCGTCCAGCCTGCTTGGTCTGCGCATCACCGACGGCAGCGATGCCTGGAACCTGAGCTGCCCCGACGGGCTCACCGTCCGCTTTGCCATGGTTCCGACCGGGGAGGACGCCACGCTGGGTCACATCACCGAGGAGGGTGAGACGGTGCCGCAGGTAGTCGTCGGCTGCGCCGGCACGACCATGTCGCTCGATCCGCAGACCGGCCGCGACCGTTCCTGACGGTGCTCGTCTGGCACCCGTCGCACGAACAGCCATGCTTCCAGGCGGTCCTCCGTCAACGTTGGGTGACTGCCGTCAGCCGGCCGTCCCGGACCACGACGGCGGCCGAGCCCTGCTCATCCGTCCGCAGGACCGTCATCCCGTACGACCGGGCCAGCTGCACCGTACGCGGGGCCGGGTGGCCGTAGTCGTTGTCCCGACCGGCGCTGGCGATCGCCAGCCGGGCGCCGGTGGCGGCGAAGAACGCCGGTTCCTGACGGGCCGAGCCGTGGTGCGGGATCTTGAGCACGTCCGCCCGCAGGTCGGCGCCGCGCGCCAGCAGGGCCGCCTGTCCGGGGGGCTCCAGGTCCCCGGTGAGCAGGATGCGAACGCCGGGCGCGGTGACCATGACCACCAGACTGCTGTCATTCTCCCCCGGCGAGTCGAGAACCGGCTCGGGCCGGGTCACTGGACCGATCACCGCCAGCTCGAGCTCACCCACGCTGGCCCGTATCCCCGGGCCGGGGCTGGTCACCGGAATCCGGCGCTGCGCCGCATCCTGCCGCACCTCGCGCACCTCGACCGGCGGTGAGGCGACGCCGCTGACCCAGATCTGGCCCACCGTGCGGTCGGCCAGCACCCCGTCGAGGCCGTCGACATGGTCGGCGTGGAAGTGGGTCAGTACAAGTACCGGCACCGACCGCACGCGCAGCTGGTCGAGGCATCGCCGCATCGGCACCGGGTCCGGTCCCGCGTCGACCACCACCGCCGCATCGGCACCGGCCCGGATGACGAGGCCGTCACCCTGGCCGACGTCGCAGGCGACCAACCGCCAGTCCCGCGGCGGCCAACCCGGCGATGCGGGCGGTCCGAGCAGCCCGATCACCATCGCCACGGCCAGGGTCAGCGCCAGCCACGGTCGGGCCAGCACCCAGCTCATCGCCAGCCCTGCCGTCAGAGCTCCGGCCGCCAGCCAGGCCACGGCGGGCGGCGTGGCCGGCCACGGCCAGGACGACCCCGGCAGCTGGGCCCCGTAGTGCGCCACCCAGATGATCGCCTGAGCGCACCAGGCGGCGCCGAACCCGCAGGCGGCCGCTCCGGTCGCGGTGACCAGTGACAGCCCGGCGGCGGCGAAGCCGAGCACCGTGGCCGGCCCGACGAAGGGCCCAGCAACGGCGTTGGCGAACAGCCCGGACAGGCTGACCTGACCGGAGATGGCCGCGACCACCGGCAGGGTCGCCAGGTGCGCGGCCAGCGGCACCGTGACCGCATCGGCGACGACCCCCGGCAGCCAGCGGACCAGAACCGCCGACCAGCTCCGCGCCCACGTGATGATGCCGGCACTGGCCAGCACGGACAGGGCGAACCCGACCGACCGGCTGAGGAACGGGTCGAGCAGCAGCAGCACGACCATGGCAACGGCCAGGTTGCGGAGTCCGGCCCGCCGCGCGCCGGACCCCAGTGCGGCCAGGGCCACGAGGCCCATCGCGGCCGCCCGCAGCACGCTGGGCTCGGTCCGGCAGAGTGCCACGAAGGCGACCACGCCGAGCAGACCGAGGCCGCGCAGGCCCCATCCGCGGAGACCCGCCCAGCGTGCGGCAGTGAGGACGAAAGCCAGCAGCAGGGTCAGGTTGGCGCCGGACACGGCGGTCAGATGGGCCAGACCGGTCGCGCGAAACTCCGCCTCCAGCTCGGCGGACAGACCGGCGGTGTCGCCCACCACCAGCGCCGGCACCAGCGCCCGTGGCTCGGGGGCGCGCGCCTCGACCGAGGCCCGCAACCCACCGCGGACCCGCTCGACCAGCTGCTCCGACGGCGACGGCCCGCTGGCCAAGGTCGGCTCTCCCCGCACCCGTACCACTGCGGCGACGTCCGAACCGCGGTCCGGCCTCGCCAGCTTTGCGAGCACAGTCAGCCGGGTCCCGACCGGCAGCCGCGCCCAAGAGGCGGTGGCCTCGCCGCCGGCGACCACCAACGCGGGAGCCCGGACTCGCCAGGTCCGACCATCGCTGGCCACCTGCTGCACGGTGGCGCGGACCACGGCATACCCGGCCCGGCCAGCCGACCCTTCCCGCACCGAAGGGTCGGTCCGGATTTCGAGCTGCACCGGCACCACCGCTCCCGCCCGAGCCAGACCGGCCACCGGACCGCTGGCCAACCGGTGGGCGTGCAGAGCGCCCGTGATCCCGAGTGCGGCGAGGACGACCGCCGCCGCGGCCCACCAGGCGGACCGACGCCGTCCGGCCACCACGACGACAGCAATCAGGCCCAGGGTGAGAAAGAGCCCCGCGGCCGGGGTGGCCCAGGTGCCCAAGGCAGCGGCCGACCAGCCGGCCAGCGCAAGCGGCACCATCCGCAGGTCGGTGGTTCGGCCGCCGGCGAGCCGTACGCGGATCGCCGTCACCTCGCTCACACTCGGACGTGCGGGGCGATTTGTGCGTACGTCTTCGGGCCGATGCCGTCGACCTGCTGCAGCTCGGTGACCGTGCGGAACCGTCCGTGCTCAGAGCGCCAGGCGAGGATCGCCGCCGCCGTCACCGGTCCCACCCCGGGCAGCTGCTCCAGCTCCGCCGCCGTCGCGTGGTTGAGATCAACTGTGGTCGCCGCGCTGGGACCGGTGGATGACCCCGGCGGCGCAGATCCGTCCCGCACCTCGCTGGCCGGGTCCCGCGCCGTTCCGATCACCACCTGCTGGCCGTCGGTGAGCAGCTGGGCGAGGTTGAGCCGGCCGGGCCGAGCCGCACCGGTCAGTCCGCCGGCCGCGTCGAGGGCGTCCTGCACCCGGGCGCCCTCGATCAGTCGGACCAGCCCTGGCCGGCGAACCGCCCCGACCACGTGCACGACGATGTCGGGCCGGGCGCTAGCCGCGGCCGACGTCGACTCCGATGGGCGGAGATCCGGCGCCGACGTCGACGCCGTCACCTCGACTCCCGGCGTCGCGACGGCAACCGGTCGCGCCCGGAACAGGGCCCACCCGGCGCCGAGCAGGCCGACCAGCACCAGGACGGTCACCACCCCGAGGTGGATTCGGGAGAACGGATGGGGAACGGATCGCCCCGGGTCGGCGTCGAGGACGTCCTCGACCGGCTCCAGGTCCTCCTCCTCGTCCGGTCGGCGATCCCGGGACCGGCGCGGGCCAGTCGGATCAAGGACGTAACGCAGCCGGTCCGCGACCAGCGCGCGGACCTCCGGTGGAGACTCGTCGAGGCGCCTCATGCCCGGACATTAAGGACCGCACCCTCGATCGAACGCGGCCGGTTGAATCTGTGGAGAACGACACGGCCAGCCTCAACCTGTGGACAACCGTCGACGGGGCAACCGCAGCCCGCCGTGGCCTGAGCCAGTCGAAGACCCCTCTACGCGCTCAGGGCCCATTCGTCGACGGCGCGACCACCACACCGAGCATGCCCGGACCGACGTGCACCCCGATCACCGCGCTGACCTCGCGAACCGCCACCTCAGACCCCCGCACCCGGTCCTGCAGGCGGCCGACCAGGCGCGCCGCCCCCTCCGCGTTGTCCAGGTGATGCACGGCGACGTCGACATGCTCGCTGCCGCCCGCTGCGGCGGCCAGGGCGGAAAGGGACAGCTCCTCGAGCCGGGCCAGCGCCCGCGACTCCGTCCGCACCCGTTCGCACGGGCGGATCTGCCCATCGGACACGGTCAGCAGCGGCTTCACCGACAGCGCGGAGCCCAGCATGGCCGCGGCCGGGCCGATCCGGCCACCGCGCCGAAGGAACTCCAAGGTGTCCACGTAGAAGTAGGTGGTGCTCGCCGCGGCCCGGTCCTGCGCAACCTGGGCCACAGCCCCCGCTTCGGAACCCGAGCTCGCCGCGGCCGCGGCGGACAGCACCGCGAACCCCGCGGCCATGGCCAGGGTGCGGCAGTCCACCACGGTGACCGGCACCGCCGCGTCGGAGGCCGCGCGCTCGGCCGCCGCACAGGTGCCGGAGATCTCCGCGCTGAGGTGCACCGAGACCACCGCCGTCGCCCCTTGCTCGGCCCGATCGGCGTACGCGGCGGCGAAGGTTTCCGGGCTGGGCCGCGAGGTGGAGACCGTCCGACCTGCCCGCAGGGCCGTGGCTACCTCGGCGGCCGGCACGTCGCTCTCCGGCCGGCTCTTCCCGTCGATGACTACCTGCAGCGGGACGACCGTGACCCCGGCGCTTCGCGCCTCCTCCGGCTCCAGCGAAGACGTAGAGTCGGTCACTAGCGCCACCTCGGCCATCTACTCAGCGTAGGACCACCTCGCCCGGGTGTTCGGATCGCGCGCGCCCGTGTGTCATCGTGCGCGCGGCGGGGGTAAAGAAGGGTCGTCCGCCTTCGCTCAAACGTCGGTACCGCCAGGCGGGACCGCCTGGCAGGAAGTGACAGCATGACCGATCAGGCCCGACGCGTTTGGCGCGCCGGGCGGGTCAGCCTGGTCCTGGTTGGCCTGTTCGCCGCGGCCGCCGGCGTCGTCATCCCGGTTCTCGCCTACCTGATCTACCGCAGCGAGGGCTCGCCGTGGATCCCGGTCCTGCTCATCGTGCTCACCGTGCTGGCGCTCGCGTACGCGTGGCGGTTCGGCCTGCACCCGCGACTGGTGGCCACCGACGCCGGCATCGAGGTGGTCAACCCCCTGCGCCGGACCAAGATCGACTGGGACGACATCACCGTGATCGCGCCCGGCGAGAACGGCCTGGTCATCGCGACCGAGGACGCCACCACCGAGGCGTGGTGCGTGCAGAAGTCCAACCGGGCGGCGAAGCGCGGCGAGATCACCCGGGCCGACCGGATCGCACACGAGCTGGCCGACATCCTGGAGGTCATCGACCCCCCGCTCGAGGACGAGCAGACGGGGTTGCGGATCCGCCGGGCGCGGTTCGACGAGAGCCGGCTGCTGGCCTCGCTCGAACGCGGCGCGAGTGAGCTGGCGCTGGCCCACCTCTTCCCGGCCGACGAGTACCCCTACCCACTGGCGGAGGTCCAGAAGCGCTGGCGCCGGCGGCTCCGGGACGGCCGGACACGGGTCTACCTGTTGCAGCGGAACGACGAGCCGGTGGGCTACGTCGCGTTCGGGAACGGCACGATCCACCATCTGGGCGTGCTGGCCGACCAGCATCGTCGCGGTTACGGCTCCGCGCTGCTCGAGTTCGCCAGCCTCGAGGTGTTCGCCGACGGCACCCCGGAGGCGTCGCTGTGGGTGCTGAGCGGTAACGAGGCGGCTCGCGCGTTCTACCGCGCGCACGGCTGGACCGAGACCGAGGAGCGGCAGACCGCCGAGTTCCCGCCCTACCCGGAGGAGCTGAAGCTGGTCCGCCGGAACCCGTCCGCCCCGCGACGCAGCCGGTGAGCGTGGCCACCAGCTGGGACACCCACCGGTCCGTCGTCGCCGGCCAAGGTTTGCTGCTGACCGTGGCCGGGCTGTTCGCCGTCCCCGCGGTGGCCAGCACCGTGCTCCGGCTCCTGCCGCCCACTGACGACACCACGGCTTTGGCCGCCTCCTTCATCGCCTACGGGCTGCTCGCGTACGCGGTCGTGCTGGGTTGCCTGCTGGCCGCCCTGGTCCGCGCGCGCCGCCGGGCGGCGCTGGCCGCCCTGACCGGACTGACTGCGCTGCTGACCGCGGCCCACCTGACCTGGCTGGGACCGTTGTTCGTCGCGGACCGCCGCCCGGTCAGCACCGAGCCGTTCTCCGTGCTGACGCTCAACCTCCACAACGGCGAGGCCGACCCGGCCGTCGTGGCCGACCTCGCCGAGCGGGCGGACGTGGTGGTCCTGGTCGAGACCACCCGCGCCGCCCAGACCGGGTTGGCGGCCCGAGGCTGGGACGACCGGTTCCCGTACGCGGTCGGAGACCCGCGGGGCGAGGGCAGCAACACCGCCGTCTTCTCCCGATACCGGCTGAGCGGTGGCACCCTGCTGGGGCGCTCGAACTTCAGCCAGTGGAGCGTCGCGGTCGAGATCCCGGAGGTTGGCCTGGTGCGGCTGCTCGCCGTTCACCCATGCAACCCCTACTGCGGCGGCGGCCGGTGGCACACCGAGCACGAGGTCGTTCGCGCGGCCGTGGCCGCCCACGGCAGCGGGCCGCTGGTGGTGGCGGGTGACTTCAACGCCGTCGCCGAGCAGGGACCGATGCAGCGGCTGCACCGACTCGGGTTGCGCAGCGCCACTGATCTGGCCGGGGCCGGCTGGCTGCCGACCTTCCCCACCGGTGGACTTCTGCCGCCGCTGCTGCCGATCGACCATGTGCTGGTCAACGGGCGGCTCACCGCGACGGCGGTGACAGCGGTCACCGTCCCCGGGACGGATCACCGCGGTCTACTGGCGACCATCGCCGGCACCGGATGACACCCGGGGCGCTGCTCGGCGGGCTGCAGGGTGGGGCGGCCCCGCGCGCCTGCGTCAAGACGCGCGGAGCCTGAGCCGCCGAACTTCCATGGCAGGCGGGCGGTCTGACTCTCCTCTACCCAGACCGCCCCAGGCTGACACCCCGGCTGGTTCGGGTCCCGAACGGGGTCGGAACCCGAGCTGACAACTTGCTTACCGCAGCCGGTCGGGAGCCATGGCCATGCGCTGCCGGTGCGCCTCCGCCGCTGTGACTACCCGCAGCAGGCTCGACTCTTCGCTGCCATCACCCTCGAACTCCTGACGCCAGCTGACGGCATCGAGCGCCCGCAGCAGCATCGCGCTGACCACTTCCGCTCGAGCCGCGGCGCTGGCCGGCATGGCCACCGCCTCAGTGATCAGGTCGACCAGCTCCGGCGACAGGGCCACCGGGTGCTCCGCGACCGCCATGGCCAGGGATACCGCCGCACGACTCGATCCGGTGAGCCCGCGCGGCTCACCGTCGACCATCGGACCGCTCACGATGCCTCCTGCAGCTCCTCGACCCCGCCGATCATGGTGCGCAGGCGCCGCAGCGTCCGCGCCAGCAGACGGGACACCTGCATCTGGCTGGTGCCGATCCGGTCCGCGATATCGGACTGGGAGCGTTCCTCGTAGAAGCGCAGCACCAACAGCCGGCGCTCCTCAGGAGTGAGCTGCCGCCAGACCCGGGCCAGCATCAGCCGGTTCTCGCACTCGGTGATCTCGTCGGGGTGGCCGTCGTCGAAGGACCGCGCGCCCACCGCCTCGAGAGAGTCCGAGCGGTAGCCCTGGTTGGCGCACATGGCTTCCCGGACCGCCTCGAGTGGCGCGCCCAGGCTCTCGGCCACCGCGCGCTCCGAGGGGACGGTCCGCAACCGCTGGGTCAGGTCAGGCCACTGCTGGCGCATCTGCGCGGACAGCTCCTGGGTCCGGCGGGGCGGCCGGACCAGCCAACCGTGGTCGCGGAAGTGGCGCTTCAGGACGCCGGTGATGGTCGGCACGGCAAACGCCGTGAACGGACCGTGCTCCGGGTCGTAGCGGCGAACGGCCTGAACAAGGCCGGTCCGGGCCACCTGCTGCAGGTCCTCGATGTCTTCGCTGGGCCGGCGGAACCGTCGAGCCAGTGCGTCGGCCAACCACAGATGGTTGTTCACCACCTGGTCATGGATGCGGTCCATCTCCTGCGGATCGCAGGTCCGAGCGATCCGCAGGAGCTCCCGCGTCTGCTCGCCTAATGCGTCACGGTCCGAAACCACCTCAGGGGTCAACGGCATGGCGCTCCTTCCAGATCAAGCTGGAGTGGCGCGCTGCTGGACCACTTGTCTCGCAGGTTCCACCTGACCACGGGCCGTTGGATGGAGGCAAGACCAGAAACGCTGCGCTGACTTGACACCTTGCGGCCGGTGGGCGGAGTGCGCGCCGTAATTTGGCCGACACCAAACGACGCATCTGCGGAGTTTGGTGTCAGAATGAAAGGCGGGGTCAAGCAGCGGCTCATCTGACATCAGCACACGAGGAGTCCGCGTGGCGGTGCTGCCCCCCGGGGAGGCCACGGAGATCGACTACGCCTCCACCACGCAGGCGCTGCTCGTCCGGACCTACCTCGACCGCGTACGCCGTCGGCCCGCAACCATCAGTCCGTCAGTTCAGGCCGCGAAGCTGGTTCGTGTCACTGACGCACCCCTCGATCACGACCGGTCCCGCTCGACCTCAGGCGCGTCGGAGCACCGGACCGCGCTCCGGTTGGCCGTACCCGTCTCGCTGGACCTGACGACGTGCCCCCTGCTGAGCCGTTCGCTGGAGGCTCCAGCCGCGAGCCGGCCACCGGCGGCCGTACGTCGGGCCGCCGCCTTCATCGATGCGCGGGCCGACGAGCCGATCGGCCTGACCGAGATCGCCCGCGCGGCGGGGCTCAGCCCGCGTGCGCTGCAGGCGGGATTCCGGCGCCATCTCGACACCACGCCGTTGGGCTACCTGCGCTCGGTACGGATCTCGCGGGCCCACGCCGACCTGCTGGCGGCCCGGCCGGGCGACGGACAGACGGTGAGTTCGGTCGCCAGCCGGTGGGGACTCACTCAGCTCAGCCGGTTCGCGCAGGACTACTGGCGGCGCTACGGCGAGTATCCCCGGGAGACCCTGGGCCGGTACCGGTCGTGACCGTCGTCGCACGCCCGGAGGCGACCGTGCCGCCCGGCGGGTCCCAGGTCTTCACGACGGCCGATCCGTTCCAGGCCCATACCTATATCTGCAGCACTTACACCAAGACGGCGATGCAGCCGATCGGTGACCAGACCTCGCTGCGGATGCTGGACACGCGGCGCGATCTCGGCTCGATGGTCGTGGCCGACTTCACCCACAGTGCCGGCCTGGAGCAGCTGGCCGAACCCCTGGGCCGGCTGATGGTGGTGCGGGTGGTCGAGGGCGAGATGCAGTGCGACACGAT
>DASQUF010000298.1:0-8130 GCA_035641435.1 Propionibacteriaceae bacterium
CGCGTTCTGGCTGCGCGAGGGTGCGGTGGCGGCGGCGCTCAACGTGAACATGTGGGACGACGGCGACGCGCTGCAGGCCCTCGTCGACTCGGGCCGGCCGGTGGAGGACGACGCGCTGGTCAGCGGCAGCCTGAGCTAGCCACTAGCGGCGGTCGATCACCGGCTCGACCACCGCGGAGTTGTCCGCCTCGACCTCGATCCGGAACTCGGGCGGCGGCTGTCGGGCATCCCGGTCGGCCTCGAACACGTCGATGAGCGTCGTTCCGCTGAGGATCCCGCACGGATCGCTGTCCGGAGGATAGGTCACACAGCGCAGGGAGAGTCTCGTGGGGCGGAGGTTCTCCGTCCGGATCTCCACCCGGTCGCCGTCCGAGTACGTGACGTCCAGCAGCCGTACGTGCACCGTCCAGCCGCGCTCGGTCGGCCTCGCTGCGCCGGTCACCCGGTAGCCGATCGAGAACTCGTGCCGACCGGTCGGGTAGGTGCCCGAACTGGTGGCGGCGACCATGTGGTTGGTCCGGGCGAAGCCGCTCGGCTCCGGCTGACCCCCTGCCGCAGAGACGGAGGTCAGCGCATACCCCGCGCGGAGGTACGGCGGAAGCAGCGCGCCGTCGTCGGGCAGCCGGAACCCGTCGTGCGCGCCGCCGCCGAAGGTGATCTGGTACTCCCGGACCAGCTCCTGGGTCTGCCGGAGCGTGACGTCGTAGCTGCCGTCGGGATGCAGCACGACGGTCGTCGCCGTTGAGCGGTCGCCGTACGGATTGGGCGCGGCCGACAGCGTCGGCGCTGTCGCACCGGCCAGCAGGGCGGCGACCGCGAGCACGGTGATCGCGCGCCCAACCCAACGTGGACGGCTCATCGGGTCTTCTCCGTCACCGGGATGGGCGCGGCCGTGACGCCAACCGGGGAGGTGACCGCCACCGCCTCCCGCTGGTCCACCTCGTGCGGGCGGTAGGTCAGCCGGTCGCCCTCGCCGCAGGTGCGCCGGTCGGCGAAGTCGATGTTGGTGGCCGGGCACTCCAGTGCGCCGGCACCGCGCACCTGGAGCCGAACCAGATCGGACGGCTGGCCGTTGCCGGGGCCGCTGGCGAACCGCAGCGGCAGGACCAGCAGGCGTACGCCGTCCGCCTCGACCCAGACGTCGCCGAGGACGTAGCTGAACTCGACCCGGTGCCGGCCCGGCGACCACGGGCCGGGCGCGATCAACGCGTAGCGGCGACCGTCGAAGAACGGGTCGTCGTAGTCGCTCTCGTCGACGGTGATCTTCAGCTCGATGGGGGCGTCGACGACCGGGGTCTCGCGAGCGAACAGGGCCACCACCCTGGGAATGACGCCGTACTGCGCGGTGCGCTCGGCCGACTTCCAACCGATCTGGGTGCCGTCGAGGTACCAGGTCGCCGGCCGGTCCTCGAGCCCGGGAGCGATGTCGAAGATCAGCACCTGGTCGACGCGGACGGTGCCATCCGGCTGCGGGACGGCGGTCACCGTGCTCTCCTCCGGCGTGAGCTCGCCGGGCGCGAAAGTGGGACCTGTCTCGGGGTCATCAGCGAATCGCGGCAGGATCACCCCGACCAGGACGGCGGCGGTGATCACCAGGCCGAGCACGACCGCCCCGGCCACGATGATCAACACCACCCCGCGGCGCACGCGCTCAGAATAGGCCGGTCGAGGCTCGTAGGGCCGCGAGGGAAGCCGCGCTCCTTCCTGACCACGCTTGTCGCGTCAAGACGGCTAACCAGTGCTTGTCGGCCGGATCCAACCCTCGTTGACCGCGTTGACGCGATCAACGGGCGGAGGGGCGATAGACCTCCCCTGCTCGGAAGTCGGTCCGAGCTAAAACAGCAGCGCGAGGCCTGGATCGCCGAGGATTCCGGCCACGTTGGCCAGGAAGGTCGAGCCCTGGGCGCCGTCGGCCAGCCGGTGGTCGAACGAGAGAGCCAGCGTGGTCAGCCAGCGAGGCTCGATCCGCTCGTCGGCGCCCGTGCCCACCACCCAGGGCCGCCGGGCGATCTGGCCGACGCAGAGGATGCCCGCCTCGCCGGGGTTGAGGATCGGGGTGCCGCCATCGACGCCGAATACGCCGATGTTCGTGATCGTGAACGAGCCGCCGCTCATCTCGGCGGGCTGGGTCTTCCCCTCGCGGGCGGTGGCCACCCGGTCGTTGATGGCTCGGGCCAGGTCGACCAGGCTGAGCGAGCCGGCGTCCTTCACGTTCGGCACCACCAGTCCGCGCGGGGTGGCGGCGGCGATGCCGAGGTTGACCGACGACTTCAGCACGATCTCCTGCGCCGCCTCGTCCCAGGCCGAGTTGAGCTCGGGGGTCCTCTGCAGCGCCAGGCAGACCGCCTTGGCGATGACCAGCAGCGGGGACAGCCGCACCTCGGCGAACTCCCGTCGCGCCTTGAGCCGCTCCAGCAGGTCCACGGTCGCGGAGACGTCGCAGGTCACCCACTCGCTGACGTGCGGCGCGCTGAACGCCGACGTCACCATCGCCTGCGCCGTCGCCTTGCGTACGCCCTTGATCGGGATCCTCGTGTCCTCGCGCCGCCCTTCGATTGGCTCAGGCCGCATCTCGGGTTCAGCGCGCATCTCAGCATCCGCAGCGGTGACATCGTCGCGAGTGATCACCCCACCGGGCCCGCTGCCGGTCAGCTGTCGCAGGTCCACTCCGAGGTCCTTGGCCAGTTTGCGCACCGGCGGTTTGGCCAGCACCCCCGGACCCGCGTACGCCGTCGCCGGCTCGGCGGTCGTCGCCGCCCCCGGATCGGGCAGCGGCCCACCCTTGGCCTCCCCGGTCAAGGCGCGCAGCGGCTCTCGATGGTCGATCCGCCGCGACACCGGCGCACCGGTGGCGAAGGTCTCGGCGGTCTGGTCGTGGGCCTCGACGTGGCCCGCGTCGGACGCTGCCACCTGCTTCCGCGGCCGCCGCTTGGCCTCGGTCGTCTTGGGCCCGTAGCCCACCAGCACCGACACCCGACCGGCCGGCGCCCCGCCATCCGTGACCGAGTCGTCGGCCACCGCGTCCACCTGGGTCTCCGGCACGTTCGGCACCATGTCGTCCTGCCGCGGTGACATCTCGGCCGACGTGCCCTGGCCGTCGTCGATGGCGATGATCGGAGCCCCTACGTCGACCGTGTCGCCCTCGGCGACCAGCAGCTCACGGACCGTCCCCGCGTACGGGCTTGGTAGCTCGACCAGCGACTTGCTGGTCTCCACCTCCACCACGATGTCGTTCAGCGCCACGGTGTCCCCGACCGCCACCCGCCAGGTGACGATGTCGGCCTCGACGAGGCCCTCCCCCGGGTCGGGCAGCCGGAACTCGCGGATCGCCATGGCTCGCCTCTCCTTCTAGTACGCCAGCGAGCGGTCGACCGCGTCGAGCACCCGGTCCAGGTCGGGCAGGTACTCGTCCTCGACCCGGCTCGGCGGGTACGGAAGATCGAACCCGGTTACCCGCAGCACCGGGGCCTCGAGCGAGTAGAAGCACTGCTCGCTCACCCGGGCCGCCACCTCGGCGCCCAGCCCGAGGGTCAACGGCGCCTCGTGCACGACCACCACTCGACCGGTCCGCGTCACCGACCGAAAGACCGGGCCCAGGTCCAGCGGGGACAGCGAACGCAGGTCAATCACCTCGAGGTCGTTGCCGTCCTCCGCCGCCGCCTCGGCGGCGGCCAGACAGGTCCGCACCGTCGCCCCGTAGGTCACCAGGGTGACGTCCGACCCTGGCCGCACCAGCTGTGAGCTGTGCAGCGGCGGCGGGGTTGCCGCCTCGTCGACCTCGGCCTTCTCGTGGTAGCGGCGCTTGGGCTCGAAGAAGATGATCGGGTCGTCGGAGGCGACCGCCTGCTGGATCATCCAGTACGCGTCCACCGGGTTGGCGCAGGCCACGACCTTGAGGCCGGGCGTGTGCACGAAGTAGGTCTCCGGGGACTCGCTGTGGTGCTCCACCGCTCCGATCCCGCCCCCGAACGGGATCCGGATCACCATCGGCATCTTCACGTGGCCGGCGGAGCGGAAGTACATCTTGGCCACCTGGCTGACGATCTGGTCGAACGCCGGGTAGACGAACCCGTCGAACTGGATCTCACAGACCGGCCGGTAGCCGCGGATCGCCATGCCGACGGCGGTGCCGATGATCCCGGACTCGGCCAGCGGCGAGTCGATCACCCGATGCTCGCCGAAGTCCTTCTGCAGCCCCTCGGTCACCCGGAACACCCCACCGAGCTTGCCGATGTCCTCCCCCGCGAGCACCACCTTGGGGTCGGCCTCCAGGGCCCGACGCAGTCCCGCGTTCAGCGCTTTGGCCAGCGTGAGCGTGGTCATGCCGCACTCCCGGCGTCGGCGAACGTCGCCAGGTATTCGGCGTACGCAGCCTGTTGCTCGCTCAGGTGCGCGGTCTGCCCGGCGTACACCTCGCCGAACGCGTCGACCAGACGGGGCGGCGGGAGCGCCAGGCAGGCGGCGCGCAGGTTGCCCGCCACGGTGGCCGCCTCCGCGTCCGCGGCCGCGAAGAAGTCGTCGTCAGCCAGCCCTTGCCGGCTCAGGTAGGCCTTGACCCGCGCGATCGGGTCCTTCAGCCGCCAGTGCTCGAGCTCGTCGGCCAGTCGGTACTTGGTCGGGTCGTCGGAGGTGGTGTGCGCGCCCATCCGGTAGGTGTACGCCTCGATCAGCGTCGGGCCGTTGCCCGACCGGGCCCGCTCCAGGGCGGCGGTGGTCACCGCGTGCACGGCCAGCACGTCGTTCCCGTCCACCCGTACGCCGGGGAAGCCGAAGCCGGCCGCGCGCCGGTAGAGCGGGATCCGCGACTGCCGCTCGATCGGCTCGGAGATCGCCCACTGGTTGTTCTGGCAGAAGAAGACGATCGGGGCGTTGTACGAGCTGGCGAAGACGAACGCCTCGTTCACGTCACCCTGGCTGGTCGCCCCGTCGCCGAAGTAGCCGATCACTGCGGTGTCCCGGTCCGGGTTGCCGGTACCGACGTCGCCGTCGCGCTCGACCCCCATCGCGTAGCCCGTTGCGTGCAGGGCCTGGGCGCCGATCACGATCGTGTACTGGTGGAAGCCGTGCTGCGGAGAGTCCCAGCCGCCCAGGTCCACGCCGCGGTACAGGGCCAGCAGCCGGAGCGGGTCGACGCTCCGGCACCAGGCCACCCCGTGCTCGCGGTAGGTGGGGAACGCGTAGTCCTGTCGGCGCATGGCCCGACCGGAACCGATCTGGGCGGCCTCCTGGCCGAGGCAGGACGGCCAGATGCCCAGCTCGCCCTGCCGCTGCAGGGCGATCGCCTCGGCGTCGATCCGGCGGGTCAGCACCATGTCGGCGAGAAAGCCCTTGATCAGCTCGTCGTCGCCGGCGAACGCGTACTCGGGGTGCTCCAGTCGCTCGCCCTCGGGGGTCAGCAGCTGGATGAGTTGTACGTCCCCGGCCGCCTCGTCGCTCACTCGCTGTGTCCTTTCGTACACCCCCAGATTCGCTCCAACGTACCGCCTGGGCGGTGGGCAGGAGAAAACAAGTTGCACGTCCTAGCAGGATGCGGCGAGGCTGATCTCTGCCGTGCCGGTCCGGTGCGGGTCCCTGCGAGCGAAGGAGGCGTGACGTGTCCATCACCGTCTTCGGGCTGCCCACAGTCCGCCACCTTCTTCAGTCAGGAACCCCATCTCCTCATGTCCGAGAGCAGCAAAACCCCACCATCTGAACTGAGCAAGGGGGGACGACCCCCCTTGAACCTCCCGACAACCACGCCTGAGTTTTCTTTCGACCTCGAGGTCCTCGACGACCTCGGTCCGGGTCAGCGTTGGTCGACCTGGGATGACATCGGCATCGTCGCCGGGCCCGAGCCCTGGCCCGACTGGGTGATCACCGAGAGCGCCGCCGTCGACACCGAGCTCGGCATCCTCAAGGCCGGCAAGGAGGCCGACGTCTTCCTGCTGGAGCGCGCCACCCGGGACCGCTCCGTCGTCCTCGCGGCCAAGCGCTACCGCAGCACCCAGCACCGGCTGTTCCACCGCGACGCCGGCTACATCGAGGGCCGCTCGATGCGGAACACCCGCGACCGCCGGGCCGCGGTCAGAGGGACCCGCTACGGTCGCGCGGTCCAAGCCGGCCAGTGGGCTCGGGCCGAGTTCGGCTACCTCGCCGACCTGTGGTCCGCCGGCCTCCCGGTGCCCTACCCGGTGCAGCTGGACGACGTCGAGATCCTGATGGAGTTCATCACCCTGGCCGACGGCACCGGCGCGCCCCGGCTGGCCCAGACTCGGCCGGACCGGGCCCTGCTGGAGACCTACTGGAAGCAGCTGACCGAGGCGATGCGGGCCATGGCCGCGCGGGGACTGACCCACGGTGACCTGTCGGCGTTCAATCTGCTGGCCACCGAGGACCGGATCGTTCTCATCGACCTGCCCCAGGCGGTGGACATCGTCAGCAACCCGCAGGGCATGGACTACCTGGCCCGGGACTGTCGCAACGTGGCCACCTGGTTCGCGGCCCGCGGCCTGGACGTCGACGGCGAGGAGCTGCTGGGCGACCTGGTCGCGTACGCCTGGTGACGAATTGATTCGACGCTGATCGAAAAGGGTCTTTGCAAACGGACGCGCCTCGGCCAGGCTGTTAGCTCGGGACCGGTTCGAGAGAGCGGGGGACGGATGTTTCGCAGGCTGATGGCCGTGGGTGTGCTCGCCGCCCTGGCGATGGTCGGGTTGGTCTCGCCGGCGTGGGCCGACCACAACACCGACCACACGATCACCGAGATGACGGCGCACTACAACGACCCCGACCTGGAGTTCGGCAACAAGCCGTTCGCGCTGCTCTACCTGCGGACCACCGAGGGCATGCGCGACGCCAACCGCGCGGGCGAGTTCTCCGACGCGGCGTTCTGGGACGCCGAGGTCATCCCGACCTTCGCGGACTACTACCTGGACGCGTACGCCGCCTGGGAGCAGGGCGACAACTCCGCCGTGGACCCGGCCTGGCGGATCGCCTTCCGGGCCGACCCAGAACGGCTCACCTGCACCCAGCTGATCTATCTCGGCATCAACGCCCACGTGAACAACGACCTGGCGTTCATGATCGAGGACATGGGGGCGCGCTACACCTACCCGGACCATCTGCACGTCGACGACGTGCTCGCCTTCCGGACCCGTCCGGTGGTCTACCCGGAGATCCAGCGCGACCTGTGCCCGGACCTGTTCACCGAGCCCGGCGCACCGGCCGACGCCAACATCTTCGTCTGGCGCCAGCTGGCCTGGGAGAACGGCCAGCGGCTGCTCAGCGCGCCGACGCAGAAGGCCCGGGACGCGATCGCAAAGGACATCCGCAAGCACGCCCGGGACCAGGCACGTGAGATCCTGCGCTGGTACCGCTAACCGGCACGCTTGCGGGCCCGGTACGCCGCCGCGTTGGTGCGGTTACCACAGGTCACCGAGCAGAACTGGCGGGACGAGTTGCGGGACAGGTCGACGTAGACGTCGTCGCAGTCGTCCGCCCCGCAGCGGCGGAGCCGGCCCAGCTGGTCCTCGCGGACCAGGTCGAGGAAGCCCATCGCCGCCTCGGCGCCGATCCGATGAGCCAGGGGTGCGTCGGGGCGGGTCACGTGCAGGTGCCAGTCGAGCTCGTCGTGCTTGCTCAGGTACGGCGCCGCGTCGGCGTCGGCCAGCAGGGCGTTGATCAGCGCCGCGACCTCGTCGCGTTCGGTCACGTCCCACAGCTCGCGCAGCCGGTCGCGCAGCCGGCGCACCTCGACCAGCTCCTCCTCCGTGCCGCGGCGCACGCCGGAGAAGGGGTGCTCGCGCAGGAACGCGTCGAGCTCGGCCGGCGTGGTCAGCTGGTCGCCGTCATCGGTCGTCGCGGTGTTGACCAGCTCCGCCGCTTCGGTGAGGGCCAACTCCGTGTCATGGGTGAAAAGCATCTTGACTCCTGACGCCAGGCTACGCTAGCGTCATGAGTGTACTCAAGTTTTGCTCCTGACAGGACGTGCCACGATGGGACTGCTCTTCGCCCTGCTCTCGGCCGCGGCGTTCGGACTCTCCGGTTCGCTGGCCCGCTCGCTGCTCGACCTCGGCTGGTCGCCGGCCGCGGTGGTCGCGATCCGGATCGGCGGAGCCTTTCTGGTCCTGCTCGTGCCCTGTCTGGTGCTCT
>DASQUF010000299.1:0-2167 GCA_035641435.1 Propionibacteriaceae bacterium
CATACCGGGTTCGGCCGGCGGGTGCTCTCCTGCGAGGACGCGCCGCAACGCGGCCGCCATCGCCGGTGGGTCTTCCGGCGGCACCAGAACCCCGCGGCCCTCACCAAGCGTGGTCGTCAGCCCTTCGACGTCGGTGCCGACTACGGGTACCCCGAGCCCGAGCGCAACGACAGCGCTCTGTGACCATGCCTCCTCACGCGACGGAACCACGTGCACGCTCGATCCCGCCACGTACCGGGCCGGCTCGTACACCCAGCCGGGAAGCACCACCCGGTCTTCGAGCCCGAGGGACGCGATGCGCGCCTCCAGCCGCCGCCGCATCGGCCCGTCCCCGGCCAGGTACGCCGGCGGCGCGTCGGACAGCAACGCGAGCCCGTCGACCAGCACATCGGGTGCCTTGTCCTCGCGGAACCGTCCGGTGAAGGTGATCCGCGGCTGGGCGAGCCCGGGCAGCGGCGACGCGTCCACCCCGTCGACTGCCGACCGGCCCTCCAGCAGCCGTTCCGGCGGCATCCCGATCGACTGTGCGAACTCCCGCGCCGCCGGCCCGTGTGCGAAGAACGAATCCACCCGGGAAGCGGCCTGCGATGCCGCGACCGAGTAATCGCCGTACGGCCAGGTCATGACGTTGTGCTCGCTCGCCACCAGCGGCACTCCGTCGGGCACCACCTGGGCAGCCGCCCACCACGCGCCGAACATGTGCGCGTGTACCAGGTCAGCATCCGCCAACCGGTCCGCGAGCCACGCAGCGAACGCCGTCGACGGCCGCCACTGCAACCCGTCCGGCTCGCAGAAGACGTGGGCCGGTATGCCGAACCGCCGGGCCAGGTTCAGACCAGTTGTCGTCGCCTCGCCGGCCAGCAAGCACCGGGTGAAGATCCCGTGCTGCCGCAACGCCAGCGACAGCCGCAGCGCCGAGAGCTGAGCACCCCCCGGCTCCAAGGTCCCGATGACGCGGACAACTTCCACCGAGCACCTCACTCCCAGTCCGGGCCCGCAAAGCGCGCGTTCCAACACTCAGTGCGAGGGTGCTATCAGAAACCTGCTGCCGACGTCACGGGTGCGATCGCCTCGGCCGGCAGAATTCGTCCGCCGTTGGCGATCGGGTTGTCTCTAAGCCGACCGCCGTTTCGAGTCTGGTTGACCTGCGGCGGCTCGTACGATCGCCGGCGAGCCCGAGGGAGCCGTCGTCGTCGAGTTCCCCTGCGCGGTGAACGGCGGGTGGCGATCACCACGCCGGGCGTCCGTATCCGAGCCTCCGCACGAACATGCTCGGGCAACGCTGTGCGTACGACCTGTGCAAGGTCGACCAGCGTGAAGGCGGGATTACCACCCGGCCAGCTCGCTCCGGTTCGTCATCGGCTACCGCGCGTCATGTGGGCCTGCTCGCAGACCGCCACCCCCCTACGACCCGGCTCAGCTTGCGGCTGCACAACGCCACGCCGCCGCCTAGGGAGTTGACTCAAGGATCTCAAACGACGACTGTCCGAACTCGTCGACCGCGGAATTCCCGTCTTGACGTAGGGGGCAGTGACTGTCGCAGGGTCGTTCGGCCCCGCAGGACACCCGCAGCGAGCTGAACACGCAGATCCGAGAGGCTGGGGATCCGAGTTGGCGGCTGACTGCGCGGCGATGACTCTCAGATCCTGCGTTGAAGTCCGCCAACGGAGGATGGGGGTCCAGGTAAGGATCACTCAGGGCTCCCGGTTCGTGTCCTCGGTGAGCGCGATCGGCCCCAGTGCATGGCATTCGGGCATGGTGTTCGACGTCGTCTCGGCGACGGGACATCGCGCCGTAGGTCGACTTGGGCGCGCGCAGGAACAGCTGTTCGTGTCGGGCGAGTCCCTAACGGGCCAGCAGTGGGCGCAGCGGGTGGGCCTGTCCGGAATGCCGGGCTGCGCTGAGTGCGCTGGTCAGGACGGAACGTCGTCCCATGTCGACCGGCAGAACGGGTGGCCGGCGGGGTCGCCGAATACACAGCACTGGTCCTCGTTCGGCTGGAAGTTGAACTTGGTGGCACCGGCCGCCAGCACCCGTGCCTCGGCCGTTGCCAGGTTATCGACGGTAGAAGTCCAGATGGATCTGCATCGACGATGTCGGCCGGCCAGGTCGGCGGCACATAGCCGGGGGGTGGAAGTCGATCCGCCGACCTGGGCCATCGACGGTG
>DASQUF010000300.1:0-2325 GCA_035641435.1 Propionibacteriaceae bacterium
CGGGGACGCCGTCGAGGTGCGCTCGGCCGGCTCGCTCCCCGGCGACCGGGTCAACCCGGCAGCGGTGGAGGCGATGGCCGAGGTGGGCATCGACATCTCCGACCAGCGGCCGAAGGTCCTCACCACCGACGCGGTCGAGGCCTCCGACGTCGTCATCACCATGGGCTGCGGCGACGCCTGCCCGATCTTCCCGGGCAAGCGCTACCTGGACTGGGAGCTCGAGGACCCGGCCGGGAAGGGCGTCGAGTCGGTCCGCCCGATCCGCGACGAGATCGAGCGGCGCATCCGGGGCCTGCTGACCGAGCTGCAGGTGCCGGCCCGCTAGGCCTGCTCCTCGCGTTCGAGCAGGAAGAAGAACGGCGCGGGCAGGCCACGCATGTCCATCGCGCCGATGACGGCGTCCGGGCCGATCCGGCGGAAGACGTCGATGACCGGCAGCGCGTCGTAGACCATCGCCGCGGTGAGCACGCCGCGGTGCTCGACCGCGCGCAGCCGGGCGCGCGGCCGCGACGTCGTCAGCAGCGGGCGAGTCAGCCGGAACGCCGTCCGCGCCGCCCGGGAGTGCGCCAGGCCGGGCCGGTCGCGCAGGACCGCCATCGGCACCAGTGCCGGGTCGACCGGCCGCGGGCCGGAGCGGCGCTGCCGCGGTCCACCGGGCTGCTTGCCGCGGTCGTCGCCGGGGTCGTCGCGGGCACGGTCGCGGAACGGGCCGGGCGATGAGCGCTGCACGTGCTCAGCGGGGCACACGGAGTGCGTGATGTGCTCCAGGCGCCTCCACGGCGGTCTCCTCCTGTGGCCTCCTGCCCGCACCTCACGTCCGCGTAGACCGGCTCGGCGGCCCTCTAAGGGCCTGCCGATGATCAACACGCGCAGTTCGTTGGTGGTTTGAGGGTGTAGTTCCACTCTGGGTGCCAATCGTGGCGGCGTAGCACGTCGGTGTCGTGCAGTGTCTTCATCTGCTTGTCGAGGATCTTGATGCCGCTGGGGTAGGTGCTGGTGTCGAGTTCGGCGTGCACGGTCAGTCCGGTGCGGGTGGTGGTCGCGGCGATGGTGTTGACGATCACGTCGTGGCTGGTCAGGGGTCGTCCACGCCAGTTCATGGAGATGTGGGAGAACAGCCGGTGCTCGATCTTGTTCCACTTCGATGTGCCGGGTGGCAGGTGGCAGACGGTGATCGTCAGACCGGTTTCGGCGGCCAGCGCGGCGAGTTCGGTCTTCCACAGCCGGGTGCGGTAGCCGTTCGAGCCGCCGCCGTCGGCGGTGATCAGCAGTCGGGAAGCGGTCGGGTAGGTGGGTGACCCTACGGCCCGCCACCAGCGGCGGATCGTCTCGACCGCGAAGGCGGCGGTGTCGTGGTCGGTGCCCACGCTGACCCAGCCGGTGTCCGCGCCGAGGTCGTACACGCCGTAGGGGTTGGCCTTGCCCAGAGCCGGGTCGATGAAGTCGTGCACCGTCACCTTCTCCGGATCGCCGGCCGGACGCCATTCGGCCCCACCGTTCTTGTAGACGCCGACCAACTCCTTCTTCTTGGTGTCCACACTGATCACCGGATCACCGGCGTCGAGGTGCCCACGGGCCTGCTCGTTGAGGTAGCCGAACTGGGCGTCGCGGTCGGGATGCTGGCCGCCCTCCACGGTCTTGGCGTTGGCCTGCAGGGAAAAGCCCTGCTCACCCAGCAGCTTGGCCACCGTGTCCGAACCCACCCGGTGCCCCGCGGCGGTCAGCTCCGCGGCCAGGTTGCGGGTCGAGAGCGTCGTCCAGCACAACGGCGACTCGGGGTCTCCCCGCCGAGTGGGCTCCACCAGCGCCAGCAACGCCGCGACCAGCCCCGGGTCGGTCACACTCAGCGCCTTACGGCCTCCCCCGACACGACGCACCCGACCCAGCGGCTCGTCACCGGTCTCCATCTCGGCGACCCCCTGCGAGATCCGCGACCGCGACGCCCCGGTCGCACGCGCCACCGCCGCGATCCCGCCGTGCCCCAGTGAGCGGGCCTCAGCGGCCATCATCAGCCGCTGCTGCCGTTCGTCCAAGTGCGGCAGCACCGCCTCGAACTTCGCCCGCAACGACTCCACTACGTCCGCATCGACAGCCACTACCACATTCTGACCGACAAAAAGCTAAATGATGCGGTTATTTATCGGCGTGTCCTAAGTCGCATAGGAGGTGATGTGTTGACGACGGACCGGGCGGGGCCGGTCGCCCTTCACCGCACAGGCACGGCTCGGCACATGCACCAGCCGAAGAGCAGCGGACGTCCCCCGGACACCGGCGACCACGAGTCCCGCCGCCACCCGGCCCTTGCCTGAGATTTCCTGAGACACC
>DASQUF010000301.1:0-6090 GCA_035641435.1 Propionibacteriaceae bacterium
GAGCTGAACCGCTGGAAGATGGCCGCGGTCGGTTACCCGCTCTGGCTCTGGGCCGACGGCCCAACCCAGGTCGGTCCCGTCTCTGATTCGGTTGCCGGGCTCAGTGTCTCCCTGAGGGCCGAGGTCTCCTCGCTGACGTTCCGTATGGGCGACGGCACCGTCGTCTCCTGTACCGGCGCCGGCGACGAGTGGACGGAAGCGGTCGAGCCGGGAGCCAAGGCGCCGAACTGTGGTCACACCTACACCAAGCCGTCCCTGCCGAAAGGCAGCTACACCGTCTCCGCCCTCACCAACTGGGCGGTGACCTGGACCGCCAACGGCCAGTCGGGCGTCATCAACGTCCCGGCCGGGCAGACCACCGAGCTACCCGTCGGGGAACTGCAGGTGCTCGTCCGATGATCACCCCGATGCACGACCTGGACGGCAGCCGCTGATCCAGCCTCTGACAAGTCTGACGGGATCCCCCATTCATCCCGCAAACCCGTCATGGAAGGAAGCGTCACCATGAGTTTCAAGCAGTGTGCCGCCGTTCTGGTTGGCCTCGTCGGCATGTTGAAGGATCCGCCGCCACGAGACGAGCGCGGACTCAGCCAGTCGGCCGAGACGGCGATCATCGTCGCCGGTGCGGTGGCCATCGCGTTGGTCGTCGTCGGGCTGATCCGGGCATTCGTAGTCAGCGAGCTCGGCAAGATCTGACGATGCCGGCTCAGGCCCGCGACGAGCGAGGCCTCAGTGAGAGCACCCAGTGGGCCGTCCTGTTCAGCCTGCTGATGCTGCTCACCTTGGGGATCATTCAGGGCGGCATCTACCTGCACGGCCGCAACGTCGCGCAACGCGCCGCGACCGCAGCGGTCGACGCCGCCCGAGGCAGCTTCGGCAGCACGGCCGAAGCCCAGCAGATCGCTGAGGGCATCGCACAGTCCGGTGGCCTCAACGGGGTCGCCGTCCGTATCAACCGGGGAGGCACGATCGTGACGGCCGAAGTGACCGGGACCGCGCCTGCGATCCTTGACATCGCCAGCCGGGTGCACGAGACCGCGTCGGCGCCGCTAGAGCGGGTGACCCAGCCATGATCGCCACCCGAAGGTCGACACCTACGACAATCGGCGACCAGCGCGGCTCGGCCACCGTCGAGATCACTCTGCTCATCCCCGCCCTGCTGATCACCTTGGGTCTGCTGATCATCGGCGGCCGGATCTGGTTCGCTCGCACCACGGTCAACGAGGCAGCGAACTCTGCGGCCCGGGCGGCATCGCTCGCTCGATCAGCCGCTGAGGCCGCAGCCATCGGCCGCAGCGCGGCCCACCAGTCGCTCTCGACCAACGGCCTGCGCTGCGCGTCGACCGCGGTCGAGATCAACACCGCCGGCTTCGGCGTACCCGTGGGCACCCCGGCCACCATCACCACCAGCATCGGCTGCCGCGTCGCCTTCGCCGACCTGCTCCTGCCGCGCATCCCCGGCGGGGTCGACCTCTCGGCCACAGGCGCCTCGGCCCTCGACACCTACCGAAGCCGGTGATCATGCACTCGGGGGAGTCGACAATAGGAACAACAGCGAGTCGCGACGAGCTCGGCCTGTCGATCACTCCGTTCGTAGCCGTCCTCTTCGCCGCATTGATCATGACCGTCGGCCTGGTGGTCGACGGCGGCCAGAAGGTGGCGGCCGCCAGCCGGGCCGAGGCCGCGGCGGCCGGAGCCAGCCGAGCGGCCGGCAACGCCGCCGCCACTCAGGAGCTCGGCGCCCGCGACCCGGTCGCCGCCGCCACGCTCGCCGCCCGTACCTACCTTGCCGGCCAGCCCGGCGTCACGGGTTCGGTCACCGTCAGCCGCGGCGTCGTTCACGTCCAGACCAGCGCCGTCGAGCCGACCCTCTTCCTGGGCATGGTCGGCATCGATGCCGTGACTGGCAGCGGCACCGCGCAGGCCAACATCGTTCCGACCGGAGCGACCCGATGACCGTCCCACCCGCACCACGGATCCGAGGACCCCGCCCGTGAGCGTCGACACCGAACCCCGCAAAGCACGAACGCAGCCGCAGCCTCGGCTCCGCCGCGCCAGAACGGCCGCGGACGCCAGCGAGCCGCCCGAGACCACTCCGCCGCCGCCACGCGTTCCCGGCCGGCGCAATCCCAAGTGGATCGCGCTCGGCGTCGTCGCACTCTGTCTGGGTGGACTCCTCTCCTACGTCATCTACGCCCGCCTGGCCAACGAGACGACAGTCGTCTCGGTCGCCCAGACCGTCTACCGCGGCGAGGTCATCGACGCAGCCGACCTGACCACGATCACCCTGCAAGGCAGCACGATCGCCCAGGCCGTTCCCGCCGCCGACCTCGACACCATGATCGGCAAGCGAGCCGCAGTGGACCTGGTCGCCGGGTCCGTGCTGGTGGCCTCCGCGGTCACCGAGGAGTCCATTCCCGCGACCGGCCGCGCGATCGTCGGGCTCAAGCTCTCGGCGGGGCGTACGCCGACGAGCCTGTTGATCCCGTCTGCCGCCGTCCGCCTGGTCGCCCTGCCCAGCCAGGACGGATCCGATGCGGACGCCTCCGACGACATCACCGGCGACACCTTCACCGCCCGCGTGATCGACCAGGCCAACGGCGCGGATGGGACCTCCATCCTGGTCAACGTCGACGTCGCGGCCGACCAGGCCGCGATCATCGCCCAGCTGGCGGCACAGGACCGGATCGCCCTTGTCCGCGACGCCGGCCGTTGAGGGCGGAGGAGACGCGACCATGGCGATCTTGATCCTGACCTCCGCCGGAGGCTCACCCGGCGTCACCACCCTCGCGGTCGGCCTGGCGTTGACCTGGCCGCGCCCCGTCCTCCTCGCCGACTGCGATCCCGGCGCCCACCAGGCCGTGCTGGCCGGCTATCTGCGCGGCCAGTCGAGCTCCGGCAAGGGCCTGCTTCGTGTCGCGGAGGGCCACCGCGACCGGCGCCCCCTCCGAGAGGTCGTCATCGACCAATGTCTGCCGCTGACCGGCGAGGACGGCGACCGCCGCCTCTTCCTGCCCGGGTTCACCCGGCCGGGCAGTGCCTCCCACTTCGGCGCGGTCTGGGAGGACCTCGCCGAAACCTTCGACCGGCTGGGCGACGTCGACGTCGACGTGATCGTCGACGCCGGTCGGGTCGGACCGACTGGACTGCCGATCCCGCTCGTCGAGCGCAGCTCACTCACCGCTCTGGTGCTCGCCTCGACGCTGCGCGCCGTGATGTCGGCCCGCGTCCACCTGCCGACGCTCACCGACCACACCCGCCTCTCGTCAAGCGCCCGCCACCCGTTCGGCCTGATCGTGGTCGGCGAGGGCCAGCCGTATGGCCGCGGCGAGATCACCAAAGCCCTCGGCGTGCCGGTGGTGGCCGAGGTCGCCCATGACCCCCAGCCGGCTGCCCATCTGTCCGACGGCGTGCCACGTCCCCGCCGGTTCGACTCCTCAGCCCTGCTCCGCAGCCTGCGCGGTGCGGCCACAACCCTGGCGGCCACCCTTCAGCGCTCCACCGAACTGGTCCGGAGCTGGTGATGCGCGACTCCACCGGCACCGCGGACCAGGTCCCCGCACTCGACGAGATCCCGATCCTCGTCGACGTGGACGACCGCAACACGACCGCATCACCCCGCTTCACGGTTGACCGTGCCCGCCTGGTCGACGGCTTCGGCATCTTCAGCCGCGACGACGTACGCGACCGGCTGAGCCACACCCGTACCGGCCCGTCTCCCAGCGGTCTCGACTGGGCCCAGGTCGTCGAGCTTCGGCGACGCGCGTCCGAGGCCATCACGGAAGAGGCGGCGCACCAGCTGCGCACCACCGGTCGTCCGCTGACCGGCGATGACCGGCTGTTGATGGGCCGAGCGACCATCCGCCGCGTGGTCGGCGACCACGTCCGCGCCCTGCACCGCGACGGCGCGGAACTGTGGTCACCGAGCCAGGAGCAGGCGTACGTCACCGCGGTCGAGGACGCCGTGTTCGGCTACGGCCGGCTCCAGCCGCTGCTCCAGCTGCCCGACGTGGAGAACATCGAGATCCACGGCTGGAACTCCGTGATGGTCCAGTACGGGGACGGGCGCCGCGAGAGCATGCCTCCTGTCGCGGACAGCGACGAGGAGCTGGTCGAGGCGATCCGCTTCCTCGGCCAGAACAGCGAGCCGTCGCGACCGTTCGACGACAGCCATCCGACGATGACCCTCGCTCTGGGCGACCGCTTCCGGCTGCATGCGATCGGGTTCGGACTGTCCTATCGGCCGAGCATCGTCATCCGCCAGCACACGCTTACCGACACCTCCCTGGCCGAGCTCGCCGAGGGGGGCCTGATGCCGTACGAGGTCGCCGAGTTCCTGGACGCCGCGATCCTGGCCCGCAAGTCGATGGTGATCTCCGGCGACCAGGGCGCGGGCAAGACCACGCTGCTGCGCGCCCTGATCAGCTCCATCCCGACGAACGAGCGCTTCGGCACGCTCGAGACGGACTACGAGCTGATGACGCACCTGCAGCCCGGCCGCGAAAACATCCTCGCGCTGCAGGCCCGGGTCGGCCACGGCGAGACCTCCGGCGGTACCCGGGTCGGCGACGTGACCATCGCCGACCTGATGCCCGAGGCCCTTCGGCAGAACCTCTCCCGCCTCATCGTCGGCGAGGTTCGCGGCGGCGAGGCGGCCGCGATGTTCGAGGCCATGCAGGCTGGGACGGGATCGCTGTCCACGACGCACTCCCACTCCGCGGAGTCGACGATCGACCGGCTCGCCTCCCGGGTCGCCCAGGGCGGCGTACTCACGGTCGACGAGGCCTACCGTCAGATCGCCCACAACATCCACCTCCTCATCTACGTTCGCCTGGTCGACGAGACCTGGAAGGGCGGCGTACGCCGCCGCTACGTCTCCGAGATCCGCCAGGTCACCCGGGCCATCGAGAACGGTCGGCCGGTCACCCACCTCACCTACTCGGCCACAGCCACTGCCGGCCAACCTCCCGGCTTCTACCCGGATGCGGACTTCGAGGCCGAGCTGCTGCCGTTCCGCCGGCCCCTGCCGCGTTCCTCGCACCGAGCGGCCCGACCATGACCGGCGGCGCCGCCGCGGTCGCCGCCGGGCTTCTGCTCACCGGCGGCCTGCTCGCGCTGGTCCTCGGCGTACGCCGCACTGAACCACGCGCCGCCGCCCGCCCGACCCAGTCGACGGCCGAACTCTGGGCTCGGCTCACCCGCCGACCGCCCGGGGTCCGCGGTCGACGCCGGGACCTGATCCTTCTCGGCAGCCTGGTAGCCGGGTTCGTTCTCGCTGCCCTGACCGGCTGGGTCATCGCGCTGGGCCTTGCCCCGTTGCTGGCCCTCGGCCTGCCCTATCTGCTCGTCGTGCCCAAGCCGCGCGATGTCGAGCTGATGGAGGCCCTGGACCGCTGGGTCCGCTCGCTCGCCGCGACGCTGGCCACGGGGAAGTCGGTGACCGACGCAATCCGGGTCTCCCGGCGGACCGCGCCGCCCCTGATCGCCGACGAGATCGGCACCCTGGTCCTCCGCCTCAACAACCGCTGGGACACCGACGACGCCCTGCGCCGCTTCGCCGACGAGCTCGACTCCGCCGACGCCGACGGCGTGGTCGCCGCGCTGATGCTGGCCGCCCGCCGCGGCGCGAACGGAGCGTCGCTGACCCTGCAGGCCCTCGCCGACTCCCTGCAGGCCCAGCTGCGGTCGCGGCGAGTGATCGAGGTCGAACGGTCCAAGCCGTACGTCGTGGTCCGGCAGGTCACCGTCATCTCGCTGGTCACGCTCGCCGGCGTCTATCTGCTGGCGCCGAGCTTCTTCGCCCCGTACCAGACCCCACTCGGTCAGGTCATCCTGGCGGTGCTGCTGGTGCTGTACCTGGCATCGTTGATCTTGATGCGGCGCAAGGCCCAGCAGGCGCCCCGGGCGCGGATCCTGATCGGAGCGGGCCGGTGACCACCCGTTGGATTGAGACACGGGGGACGACCCCCTTGGACCCCCGATGACCACATCAATGGTGCTGCTGGCCGGCATCCTGCTCGCGACCGGCCTGGTGTGCCTGGTAGTCGCGGTCATCCCGGCCGTTCCGCGACTCGACGCGGCCCTCGAGCG
>DASQUF010000302.1:0-2690 GCA_035641435.1 Propionibacteriaceae bacterium
AACTCGCAGCTATTCGACGTGGAGTGCCAACCAAGGACCGGTGGTCAACCAGAGGGTCATCCGGTGGCGACCGTCAGCCGGTTGGCGCCCGACCCGACGTCGACGTCCTAGTACTCCAGTTGTAGATCGTGATCTTCATGGTTGCCGGGTGGCTTGTCGCTGGTAATGGTGGGTTCGGGCGCGGTGTTGGTGTCGTCGTCGCCAGCGTGACCAGTGCAGCCGGTGGCCCAGGGTCCGGACCGGTTGGAGTAGCGCGGCGGCGAACAGGTGGCTGATTTCGTTGCGGGTGAGGGGAATCTGGTCGGTCGGCGCTCGTTCGCGGACATGTTCGACGGCGGCGGTGACTGTGAGGAAGGCGTGGGCGAGCAGGGCGAGGGTGGCCCAGCGGTGCCAGGAGGTCCAGGTGCGGACCTGGTGCTGGTCGAGCGCGCTCAGTCCTTTGCCGGTCTGGAAGTCTTCCTCAATCGCCCATCTGGTGCCGGCGACGCGGACCAGGGTGGTCAGCGGCACCGGCGTGGGGGTGTAGCAGCGGTAGTAGGCGCGTTTGCCGGTGCGCCGGTGCCGGCGAACCAGCAACCAGCGGTGTCCGGTGGCCGGCTCGGTGGTGGGGATGTCGATCAGCGCCCAGTCGTAGAGGCGGTGGCCCTTGGCGCCGGGGCCGGCCGACAGCGGCTGCCAGGCCCGGGCCGGTAGCTGCAGGGTGAGCATGTCGGCCCGGAGCGGGCCGGCCGCGGTGGGTACCCGGTAGTCGCGGGCCACCGCCAGCACATAGCCGAGCCGGCGGCGCTCGCACTCGGTGCGCAGCTGCGGGTCGCCGCCGTAGACCTCGTCCGCGGTCACCCACCGGGCCGGGACGCCGGCATCGAGCGCGCGGGCGATCATCTGCCGGGCCAGCGCCGGCTTGGTCGCGAACCCGATGCCAGCCGGGACGCCGGCGCCGGCGCGGCGGTCCGGGTCGTCGGTCCAGCACCGGGGCAGATACAGCGCCCGGTCGATCAGCCCATGCCCAGCCGCGGTGGCGTAGGTCAGCCACACCGTCACTTGCGCGTTCTCGGTCCGACCTGCGGTGCCGGTGTACTGCCGCTGCACCCCGACCGTGGCGGTGCCCTTCTTCACATCGCCGGTCTCATCGACCGCCAGCACCGCATCCGGATCGGCCAGCTGCTCGACCACGTAGCCGCGGACGTCGTCCCGGACGGCGTCCGCGTCCCACACCGCCCGACCAAGCAGATGCTGCAGCCCGTACGGGGTGGCCTCCCCAGCATGCTCAGAAATCGTCCAGCAGTTCGTCCGCGGCAGCCGGGCCAGCAGCCCGGCCACGAACTGTCGAGCCCGCCGGCGCGGCTCCACCCGAGCGAACCGACCGGCGATCCGGCCCATCAGCTCCTCGAACATCACCTGCCACCGGGCAGGGTCTACGCTACGGCCCGCGGCCACCGCCGGATCGTCTGGAGTCGACACAACCCTCGATGATCAAGCGGTGGCCGCCCCACGTCCCGGACCGCCACGCCGCAAGATCACGAACTACAACTGGAGTACTAGAGGCTCCGGATCACGCCACGGCCATCGCGATCAACCGCCGACTGGCCGGCGCCGGGGTATCAGCGCAAGCTTTCGCCCTACGCGCCAAACTCCTCCAAGTCGACGCCTGGGTCCGAGACGCCGGCCTCCGCGTCGTCGAGGTCCACCCGGAGGTCAGCTTCGCCACCCTCGCCGGCGGACCTCTGCCCGATCCCAAGTCGACTTGGGCCGGTGCGATCCAGCGGCGGCGCCTGCTGGAAGCCGGGATCGACCTGCCCGACGACCTCGGACCAGCCGGATCCGGCGCGGCCGTCGATGACGTCCTCGACGCCGCCGCAGCAGCCTGGACCGCCCGACGCGTCGCCCACGGCCACGCCAGACAGATGCCCGACCCGCCTGACATCTTCAGCGACGGCCTCTCGGCCGCCATCTGGGCATGACCGAACGGCGGCATGGTCGCGCGCGAGCGCGCTCGGCGGCATGTGAGTGCGTTGCCCTGTGTGGTGGGCGGGCGCGGCGCGGGCACCCATCAGCTGGGGGTGCTGCAGCCCCGCTGTTGCGCAGTTGCCGGGGTCCCGAGCCCGAACACACCACATGCCGTCGTTCGCCCATTCAGCGACCCGATCGCAACGGTTGGCTTTCGGAGCGACACCATCCGGCGCCCGGCAAGGGTGAGGATGTGGCGAGGACGCCGCGGCTAGAGAGGGGTCGTCATGAGCAGCACCGGCAAGACCGCCAGCGAGCTACGTCCGTTCCACGTCGATGTCCCGCAGGAGCGACTCGTCGACCTTCGCCGACGCATTGCGGCGACGCAGTGGCCGGAGCGGGAGACCGTCGCGGACCAGTCCCAGGGTGTGCCGCTGGGGATGATGCAGGAGCTCGCGCGCTACTGGGCGACGGAGTACGACTGGCGCAGGTGCGAGGCGACGCTGAACGACCTCGAGCAGTTCCTGACCGAGATCGACGGCCTTGACATCCACTTCATCCATGTCCGGTCCGCGCACGAGGACGCCTTGCCGCTAGTCGTCAACCACGGGTGGCCCGGCTCGGTCGTCGAACAGCTGAAGATCATCGATCGACTGACCGATCCCACGGCGCACGGCGGCAGCGCAGCAGAAAGCGCCTCGGCTACGGCCGCTACGTTGCCCAAGGCGGCGACTGGGGTGCGT
>DASQUF010000303.1:0-5060 GCA_035641435.1 Propionibacteriaceae bacterium
CCGCCGGTACGCGAGTACACCGCGGCATTGGTCGAGGGCGTGCACGACAACACCGAGGCCATCGACCGCCGGATCGCGGACGGCCTCAAGGCGGGCTGGACCCTGCCGCGGCTGCCCCGCGTGGACCGGACCGCGCTGCGGATCGCCACCTTCGAGCTGGACTACACCGACCTGCCGCCGGCCGTTGTCGTGTCCGAGGCGGTCCACCTGGTGTCCGAGCTGTCGACCGACGACTCACCGTCCTTCGTGCACGGTGTGCTGGGCGGCCTGGTCAGCACCCGGCAGTCCTGACGTCCACGCCGCCGAGTTCGGCGGCACCAGCCCGCCGACCATTGGGGTGCTGCTGAGCAGCACCGGCCCGACCGCCGGCACCGGATGGTCCGAGAGATTGACTGTGCAGCTGAAGTTGCCGCGGGAGAAGGCCAGTACCCCGTCGGGGCCGCCCAGCCAGGTCAGCGTCGGGGCCATGTCGGCGGCGAGCGTACGCCGGGCGGCCAGGGCGGCCCGGTAGTACGCCAGCATCGAGTCCGGCTGCTGTTCCTGCGCCTCGGCCGTGTAGTCCCGCCACGCGAGCGGCTGGGGCAGCCACGGCGTACCGGCGGTGAAGCCGAACGGCGGCTCGGCGCCGGACCAGGGGATCGGGACCCGACAGCCGTCCCGACCGCGGATCCTCCTGCCAGAGCTCTCCCAGACTGGGTCGTCGATGTGCTCGTCGGCCAGGTCCTCGACCTCCCACAACCCGAGCTCCTCGCCCTGGTAGAGGAAGACCGAGCCCGGCAGGGCGAGCAGCAGGAGCAGCATCGCCCGGGCCCGCCGGGTCCCGAGCGCGAGATCGGTGTCCGGGAACGGCCACGGCAGCGGCAGCGGCACCCCGGTCCAGGCCCGGCCGTAGCGGGTCACGTGCCGGGTCTCGTCGTGGTTGGACAGTGTCCAGGTCGGTGGGGCGCCGACCGATGAGAAGGCGGCCAGGGTGTCGTCGATCGTGCGGCGCAACCGTTCGGGCTCCAGGGGGCACTTGAGGAAGTCGAGGTTGAACGTGGTGTGCAGCTCGTCTGGCCGCATGTAGCGGGCCAGCCGCTCCGCGCCGTTGACCACCACCTCGCCGACGTAGTACCGGTCGCCGGGATAGGAGTCGGCGATCGCCCGCCAGTCGCGCAGGATGTCGTGCACCCCCTCCACGTCCCACAGCGGCGCACCCTCCCAGGTCACCGGCATGAAGAGGTCGTCGGCCAGGAAGCCGAAGTCGGGTAGGCCGGGCTCCTTGGCCAGGCCGGATGCGGCGTCCATCCGTAGTCCGTCCAGACCGAAGTCGAACCAGAACCGCAGCATGTCGGCCATGTCCGCCCGGACGCCGGGATGGTCCCAGTTCAGGTCCGGCTGGGCCGGGGCGAACAGGTGGAGGTACCACTGGCCGGGCGTGCCGTCAGGTTCCGTCACCCGGGTCCAGGCTCGGCCGCCGAAGGCGCTGATCCAGTCGTTCGGGGGCTGCTCACCGTCCTCACCCTTGCCGTCCCGGAAGTGGTACCGGGCCCGCTCGTCGCTGCCCGGCGCGGCCGCGAGCGCCGCGGTGAACCACGGATGCTCGTCGGAGGTGTGGTTGGCCACGAAGTCGACGATCACCTTCAGACCAAGCGCGTGCGCGTCGTCGAGCAGCCCGCGGGCGTCCTCGAGGGTGCCGAACAGCGGCTCGATATCGGTGTAGTTGGTGACGTCGTAGCCGCCGTCCTTCATCGGCGACGGGTACCAGGGCGTGAGCCACAGGCCGTCCACCCCGAGGTCGCGCAGGTACGGCAGCCGGGCGCGTACGCCGGGCAGGTCGCCGATCCCGTCGCCTGTGCCGTCGGCGAAGCTGCGCAGGTAGACCTGGTACATGACCGCGTCGCGCCACCAGGGCGTTCCCTTGTCGGGCATGCGGGCAGAGTAGCGGGCCTGGTCAGCCGGCGGCCTCCACTCGCATTCGGCCGGGGCCGACGAGGGAGGCCTCGACGTGCCACCGGCTCCTGCCGCCGAGCCGGTGGGCCACGGTGGTGGGCACCAGGGCTTCCAGCCGGCGGGGCAGGTCGGCGGCCAGCAGGTTGGGGTAGCCCGCGACGTCCTCGGCGGCGACGACCCGCACCTGGTACACCTGCCAGCCCTCCGCCGGTCCCGGGGCCGGCGGTCCCAGCGGCTCCAGCTCGACCCGGGCGCGATTCTCGATGGCGTTACCCATCTGGTCATCTTCCTCGCGGCCCGGGTGCCGCGCGTCAGCGGGCCGCGGGGTCGCCGAGCCGACCCTGGCCGAGCAGCGCGACGACCAGGGCCTGGAGGGTCTGCTCCATCGCCCGCAACCGGCTCTCGACGTCCGAAGGCGCCGGGCCGGGCAGCTCCGGGACGACGGGCTGCTCGTCGACCGCATCCCGCACACTCACGTGCACGGTCATGGCGGCGGACGATGGCGGGATGCTGGTCATTGCGACCGAGGTCGGGGAACCGGCGTAGGACTTGCTGTTCGGGGTGGACGTCTCGGTGAAGAACGCGTTGCTGGACGAACCCGGGAACGCGTCGCCGTCGTCACCGCGGTTGGCGTTGGACTCCAGGTGCCGCTGGCCGTCGGCCTGCATCAGCGCGACCTTGTAGTGGCTCTCGTTGGTGTTGCTGGCGATCGCCTCGTCGATGTGCCAGACCAGCAGGCCCTGGCCGGGCAGCGAGGTGTCGAAGCCGTTCTGCTGCCGGTTCTCGACCAGGAAGTACTCGTTGCCGCCGCCACCGTCCTTCCAGAGCCGGTACGCGGTCCGGCTGGTCTTGACGTCGTTGATCGTGACATCAGCGTTGCTGGTCGGGGAGACCACGTCTATCCAGCCCTGGGTGGACTTGCACCAGGCTGACGGGTGCACCGGCCGGTCGCCGCCCAGGCCCCAGGACCCGCCCGCCATCAGGCACCAGTTGCCGATGCCCTCGGAGGTGTTGTCGGTGTCGTAGAGGTCGGGCCAGCCGAACACCAGATGGCCGATCTCGTGCGCGGTGACGCCCAGCTTGGCGTCCTCGGGGATGGTCAGGTAGGCGAAGATCTTGGTGCTGTCGACCGCCCGCTGGGCGGGGAGCACCCACTTATGCGACCAGATGTCGGCCGCCGAGCCGGTCTCCTCGGCGCCGCGCCCTGCGTGCACCACGATGAAGGCGTCGACGAAACCGTTGCCGTCGTTGTCGTAGGGCGTGAAGTCGACGTCGGGGTTGGCCAGGGTGACGACGTCGTCGGCCAGCGTGCGGGCGTTGGGGGTGGCACTCTGCAGCCCGTTGTCGCCGCCGGCGTACGCGGCGATGGTCTGCGGCATCCGGTACGGTCCGACCACTTCGCCCTGGATGTCGATCAGGCCGCCGGAGACGTCGGCGAAGTACTCCTTGACGCTCCCGTGCGCCAGCTCGCCGGTGGAGAAGAAGAGCTGGTTGAACCGGTCCACGGCGCCGGCGCCCATCACTTTGTCGCTGAAGTCCACCAGGACGACCACGACGCGCACGGCGCCGCGGAGGGGCGCCCGCTCGAGCGCGGCGCGCTGCGCGACTGCGGCCGTGGTGCCGAGAGGGTAGTAGGTGCCCGGGTAGATGAGGCCGTCGTTGAGACCGACGTGGCTGGGAGCGTGCAGCGAGAGGTTCCGGCCGACCAGGCCCGGGGCCCGGTTGCGCAGCCGCTCGAACTGCCCGACGAGCTTCTCCTTGAGCTCGGGAGCGGGTGCGACGACGCACAGGTCGTCGACGTGGTGGGGGTGCACCGTGACGGCACCCGTCGCTGGATGCGACATGAGGGTTCCTTTCCCTTGCGGCGGCGAAGAAGGGCGCCGCTCGAAGGGCAGGAGCGCGAGGCCACCCCGGCTGATACCGCTGGGCCGAAGCGTGGCCGCGATCGCCCGGTCAGGCCCGGACGCATCCCGCCGATGACCGATCGCGGCCAGTGGCGATGCACGAGGCCAGCGGATTTCGCTGGTAACCTCGTGCGGACCGGTAGCCAGACCCCGGTCAGCCAACCTTTAAGACCTGTCCCGTGAGGCAGGAAAGGACGGTCATGCCCGCTGGTTCAGTTCCGCCCGCGCCCAGCCCACCTGCTTTGTTCGTTCTGGAGGACGGCCGCACCTTCCGCGGCCGGGCGTTCGGCGCGGTGGGGGAGACCTTCGGCGAGGCGGTGTTCGCCACCGGGATGTCGGGCTACCAGGAGACGCTCACCGACCCCAGTTATCACCGGCAGGTCGTGGTGGCCACCGCGCCGCACATCGGCAACACCGGCTGGAACGACGAGGACGACGAGTCGAGCCGGATCTGGGTGGCCGGCTACGTGGTCCGCGACGCCGCCCGGGTGCCGTCGAGCTGGCGGTCCCGCCGCTCCCTGGACGACGAGCTGCGGGCGCAGAACGTGGTCGGCATATGCGATGTCGACACCCGGGCCATCACCCGCCACCTCCGCGAGCGCGGAGTCATGCGGGTGGGGGTGTCCAGCGTCGAGACCGACCCGGCCGCCCTGCTGGAGCGGGTCCGGGCCCAGCCGGAGATGACCGGCGCCTTCCTGGCCGACCAGGTATCCACCGGGCAGGCCTACGCCGTCCCCGCCCAAGGTGAGACACGGTTCCGGGTCGTGGCGGTGGACCTCGGCATCAAGTCGATGACCCCGCACCGGATGGCCGAGCGCGGCATCGAGGTGCACGTGGTCCCGGCCACCGCGACCATCGACGAAGTCCGGGCGCTGGAGCCCGACGGGGTGTTCTTCTCCAACGGCCCCGGTGACCCCGGCGCCACCGACGGGCCGGTCGACCTGGTCAAGGAGACGCTGGCGGCCAAGATCCCGTTCTTCGGGATCTGCTTCGGCAACCAGCTGTTCGGCCGGGCCCTGGGCTTCGGCACCTACAAGCTGGCGTACGGGCACCGCGGCATCAACCAGCCGGTGATGGACCTGACCACCCGGCGCGTCGAGGTCACCGCGCACAACCACGGCTTCGCGGTGGACGCCCCGATCGAGGGCGAGACCCGGACGCCGTACGGGCTCGCCCGGGTCAGCCACGTCGGCCTGAACGACAACGTCGTCGAGGGCCTCGAGC
>DASQUF010000304.1:0-2097 GCA_035641435.1 Propionibacteriaceae bacterium
CCGCCTCCAGCACCGAGATATGACCGTCCCGGGGACGGACCCAAAGCTCTGCGTTCGGCAGGTGGTCCAACAGCCACGCGGAGTGAGCGAATGGGATCACCCGATCCTCGCGACCGTGGACCAGGAGCACCGGGGCATCGACCTGAGCGACGTCGAACCCCCAGGGCTGGCTCAGGGCGACGTCGTCGTCGATCAGACCGTCCGGATTCTCCTTTCCGGCGCGGCCGGCATCCTCACCGATCGAGGCCCAGCTGCCGTCCAGGGCGTCATAGTCGGCGGCGCTGAAGCTGCTCTCGTCGAACTCCGCGACCTCGGCGTACGCGGCCCGGGGCGCCCGGCCCTGGGCGGCGGTCCGCAGCCCGAGGCGCCCATCGCGACGGCCTGCTCAACTTCCGGACCCGTGTCGTACGCGCGAAGGACTCGTCCGTCGGGCCGCCGGACCTCGAGATCGGCGATCGGGGGGCGCGGCGATCACTCGCCGACGAAGATGCAGAACGGGTGGCCTGAGGGGTCGGCCAGCACGAACAGCGGCTCCTCGGGATCGTCGGAGTGGTCATGCAGCTCACTGGCCCCGAGGTCGAGCGCCCGCTGCCGCTGGATGAACAGGTCCTCGACCGTGGGCACCTTGGTGTCCAGATGCAGCATCTGCGGCCGTGGCCCTTCTGGCCAGGTCGCCGGGGGCGAGTGCTTGATCTGCTGGAACGCCAGCCGGTTCTGCCCGTCCCTGTCGCGGAGCACCAGCCACTCCTCGCCCTTCGGGTCCGGCTCGCCGGCGGATGGCGGCTCGTCCCCGGGCCGATAGACGAGCCCGAACAGCTCGCGGTAGAACTCCGCCAGCCCGCGCGCATCCTCCGTGTCCACGGTGGTCGCCACCAGCACCGGCGGCTTACTGTTTGCCGAGTCGGTCATGGCTCTCATCCTGTCAGTCCGCGCTGAGACTCCCACGGTGCTCCACCGCCGGGCTGCGCCATAGGCTCGGCGGATGACGTCGCAGTCGTTACCGCGCAGCTCGCCGGCCGCGGAAGGAGTGTCGGCCTCGGGCATCGCGGACTTCTTGGACGCCGCCGAGGCGGCTCCCGGGATCTCGCTGCACAGCCTTATGGTGCTGCGCCACGGCCGGGTGGTCGCGGAGGGCTGGGCGGCACCGCACCGTGCGACGGATGCGCGCCAGCTCTACTCGTTGAGCAAGAGCTTCACCGCGACGGCACTGGGGCTCGCGGTGGCGGAGGGGCGGCTCGCCCTGACCGACACCGTCGTCGACCACTTCCCGGATCTTGCCGCGGCGGCTGGTCCCAAGGCCCGATCCATCACCGTCGAGCACCTGGCGCGGATGGCCACCGGGCACCACGCCGACACCTTCGCCGCGATTTGGCAACAGGACCCGGCTGAGCCGGTGCGCGCCTTCCTCAACCTGGAGCCGGAGTCGCCACCCGGCTCCGTGTTCGCCTACAACAACGGCGCGTCCTATACCCTCGCGGCCATCCTGCAGACGTGTACCGGGCAGAGCCTGACCGACTATCTGCAGCCGCGGCTGTTCGACCCGCTGGACATCGCGCCGCCGTTCTGGGAATCCGGCGGTGGACCGCGCCAGATCGGGTTCGCCGGCCTGCACCTAGCGACGGAGGACGTGGCCCGGTTCGGGCTGCTGTACGCCCAGGACGGGCTCTGGGGCGGGCGGCCGCTCCTTCCACCCGGCTGGGTAGCAGCAGCGAGCAGGGCCCTGACGCCGAATCCCGCCGAGCCCGAGCCGGACTGGCAACAGGGTTACGGCTACCAGTTCTGGCGGTCCCGCCACGGCTATCGGGCCGACGGCGCGTTCGGCCAGTTCTGCCTCGTCCTGCCCGAGCAGGACGCCGTCGTCGTGATCACCAGCGAGACCGAGGTCATGCAGCCGTTGCTCGACGCGGTCTGGGCCCACCTGCTGCCGGCCTTCGCCGGATCCGGCGGGGACGACGACCGGCTGGCCGAGCGGCTCGCCGGCTTCGCTCTGCCGGTGGACGGAGCCGGAACCTACGCGGCGGACGACTGGGTGGTCGCCCACGCCGTCGAACCGGCGGGGGAGGGGACTGGCTGGTCGCTGACCCTCACTGATGCGGG
>DASQUF010000305.1:0-5062 GCA_035641435.1 Propionibacteriaceae bacterium
CTCGTCCAAAGAGCTGCTCAGCTCCGGTGGGACGGCGTCGGGACCGGTGTCGTTCATGCGCGGGGCGGACGCCAGCGCGGGGACGATCAAGTCCGGTGGCGCGACGCGCCGGGCGGCCAAGATGGTCGTGCTCGACGTGGACCACCCCGACATCGAGGAGTTCATCGAAACCAAGGCGCGTGAGGAGAACAAGATCCGCGCGCTGCGGGACGCCGGCTACGACATGGATCTCGGCGGCAAGGACATCACCTCTGTCCAGTATCAGAACGCCAACAACTCCGTCCGGGTCACCGACGAGTTCATGCGGGCGGTGGAGGAGGGCAGGGAGTTCGGGCTGCGGGCGCGGACCGACGGCCGGGTGATGGAGACCGTCGACGCGCGGAAGCTGTTCGGCAAGATTGCCCAGGCGGCCTGGGAGTGCGCCGACCCGGGCATCCAGTACGACGACACCATCAACGACTGGCACACCAACCCCGAGACCGGTCGGATCACCGCGTCCAACCCCTGCTCGGAGTACATGTCGCTGGACAACTCCTCCTGCAACCTGGCCAGCCTGAACCTGCTGAAGTTCCTCACGGCCAACGACACCTTTGACGCGGAGAAGTTCGAGAAGGCCGTCGAGCTGATCATCACCGCCATGGACATCTCGATCTGCTTCGCCGACTTCCCGACCGTTGCGATCGGGGAGACCACCCGCGACTACCGTCAGCTCGGCATCGGGTACGCCAACCTGGGCGCGCTGCTGATGGCCACCGGCCACGGCTACGACTCCGACGGCGGCCGGGCGCTGGCCGCGGCGATCACCTCGCTGATGACCGGGACCTCCTACCGCCGCTCGGCCGAGCTGGCCGGGATCGTCGGCCCATACGCCGGCTACGCCCGCAACGCCGACGCACACCTGCGGGTGATGCGCAAGCACCAGGCGGCCAACGATGCGCTGCGCACCGTCGGCACGCTGGATGCCGACGTGCACAAGCGGGCCAGCAAGGCGTGGGACGGCGTGCTCAAGATCGGCGCGGTCAACGGCTATCGCAACGCGCAGGCCAGCGTGCTGGCGCCGACCGGCTGCCTCACCGCGGACACCCTGGTCACCACCGACCGCGGTCTGGCCCGGCTCGGCGAGATCGGCGACGTGTGGGGGTCGCGCTGGCAGGACCTGCGGCTGCAGGTGTCAACCGACGAGGGCGCCCGCCAGGCCACCCGGTTCTTCGTCAACGGCGAGGAGCCGACCCGGCTCGTCACCACCGAGGGCGGCTACACCATCTCGGGCACGCTGGCCCACCGGATCAAGGTGGTGGATCCCGAGACCGGCGGCTGGGTCTGGAAGCGGATGGCCGACCTCGCATCGGACGACCTGGTGCCGATGCAGCTGGGCACCCTGATCGGGCAGTCGCGGCCGGTACCGCTGCCGGTGCTGGACCAGGCGTACTACACCGGGGACCGCGCGGCCACGGTGCCGAACCAGGTCACGCCGGAGCTGGCCGAGCTGGTCGGCTACTTCATGGGTGCCGGCACCCTGCAGTCGGGCGGCCTGCGGTTCCGCGTCGAGGAGGCTGACCTGGACGTCGTCGAGCGGCTGCAGGTCCTGACCAAGGAGCTGTTCTCCCTCGAGCCGACGGTGGCGGCGGAGGGTCACCAGGACCTGCTGCTGACCTCGGTCCGGGTGGCCCGCTGGTGGCAGACCGCCGGCTTCAGCAAGGACCGGCCCGGCGTCGACCACACCGGACAGAGCTGGGCGCCGAGGATCCCGTCGGCGATCCTGGAGACCAACGACGTCGATGTGTACGCCGGCTTCCTGCGCGGCCTGTTCGAGGCCGACGGAATGGTGGTCGAGGGCGTGCCCTCGGTCACCACCGCCTCGCGGCCGTTCGCCGCGGAGCTGCGGACGCTGCTGCTGGCCATGGGCGTGGCGACGACCACCCGCGAGATGGTAGGGGGCTTCGGTAGCGACCTGTTCCAGGTGCGGCTGCGCAACGTCGACCACGCCCTGCGCTACGACGAGCGGATCGGCTTTCTGGGCCGGCGGAAGAACGAGCTGGTCGTGGAGCTGGACTCGGTCCACGCCGGCAACCGCGACCGGATCGCCCTGCCGCGACCGGTGTGGGACGCCGTCCTGGCCAAGGCGCCGGAGTACCGCACCAAGGTGCTGTCGTCGCTGCGGCGGCACGGCGGGGTGCCCCGGCAGACCGCCGAGCAGCTGTTCCAGATCAGCCGGGACTCGCGGTTGGCGTACGCGCTCGGGTACCTGTTCGAGCGGGTTGCCAGCAACGTCGACGGCGGGGTGCAGCCCACGTACGACCTCTCGGTACCGGAGAACGTGACCTACGTGGCCGGCGGCTTCGTCAGCCACAACACCATCGGCTTCATGATGGACTGCGACACCACCGGCATCGAGCCGGACTTCTCGCTGGTCAAGTTCAAGAAGCTGGTCGGCGGCGGGTCGATGCAGATCGTCAACCAGACCATCCCGCGGGCGCTGAAGCGGCTCGGGTATCCCGACGAGACCTCCGAGGCCATCGTCGAGTACATCGCCGAGCACGGTCACGTGATCGACGCCCCCGGGCTGCGGCCGGAGCACTACGAGGTGTTCGACACCGCCATGGGCCAGCGGGCGATCAAGCCGATGGGACACGTGCGGATGATGGCGGCGGCGCAGCCGTTCCTTTCCGGCGCGATCTCCAAGACGGTGAACCTGCCCGAGTCGGCCACGGTGGAGGAGATCGCCGAGGTCTACGTGCAGGGCTGGAAGCTGGGACTCAAGGCGCTGGCGGTCTACCGGGACAACTGCAAGGTCGGCCAGCCGCTGAGTGACGGCAAGTCGGACAAGAAGGCCGATGACACTGCCGCGGCGGAGAGCAAGACTGAGGTCGTGGAGCGGGTGGTCTACCGGCCGACGCGGAAGCGGCTGCCCAAGTCGCGGCCGAGCCGGACCACGTCGTTCTCGGTCGGCGGCGCGGAGGGGTACATGACCTCCGGTTCCTACCCCGACGACGGGCTGGGAGAGCTGTTCCTCAAGCTCGGCAAGCAGGGCTCGACCCTGGCCGGCGTAATGGACGCCTTCTCCATCGCGGTGTCCATCGGCCTGCAGTACGGGGTGCCGCTGGAGACCTTCGTGCAGAAGTTCACCAACCTGAAGTTCGAGCCGGCGGGGCTGACCGACGACCCGGACATCCGGATGGCGCAGTCGATCATGGACTACATCTTCCGCCGGCTGGCGCTGGACTACCTGTCCTTCGACGAGCGGGCCGAGCTGGGCATCTACACCGCCACCGAGCGGGCCCGGCAGGTCGAGACCGGCTCCTACCTGCCGGCCGAGCCGGAGGAGGTCAGCGAGGCGGAGGCCTTGAAGAATGACGCCGGCGACGACGTGGACACCGACCTGAGCAGCCAGCTGGAGGAGCCCGTCGCCGACGCCCGGCCCGCCCCAGGTGGCGCCCGGACCACCTCGGAGCTCTTTGAGGAGATCACCGGAACCAGCGTCGACGCCCCGCTCTGCCTGACCTGCGGCACGAAGATGCGGCCGAGCGGCAGCTGCTACGTCTGCGAGGGCTGCGGCAGCACCAGCGGCTGCAGCTAGTTCCAGGCACCGTTCGCGCCCTGTCCTCGTCCTTGCGCCTTCTATAGAGGGTGCGACAGCGAGGAAGGGCGCGAACGTCGTCTGGGGTCACCGCAGCGGGAAGGGCGACTGCGCGTACGGCGGGGTGTCGCTGAGCTCGACCGAGGCGATCCACTTCACCCACCAGAAGCCCCGGCGGCCGGGGGCGACGAGGCGGACTGGCGCACCGGTACCCCGGGTCAGCGGGCCGCCCTCGAAGCCGGTGGCCAACCACAGGAAGCCGGCGTCATCGACCGGGAAGCGGCGGCGGTAGCCAGTCACGCTGGTCACCAGGATGCTGGACGCCCCGGACAGCCGCTCGGCCGGAAGCAAGGTCGACAGGTTCACGCCGGACCACTCCGCATCGGCATACCAGCCGCTGGTGCAGTCCAGGCGAGCCCGGACCGGACGGGCCCGGACGGCGAGCTCCGCCACGGAGATGCTCGTGCCGTCCACCTGCACCCGGTGGTCGGCGCTCAGCGCCGGCGCCCGGTCGAACAGCCAGATGGTCGCCGGGACGGTCGCGGGCGCGAGCCGGTGGGAGCCGCTGGCGATCCGCCTGGCCGAGGGCAGTCCGGCCAGGCGGCCCGCTCCCTCCAGTGCCGCGTACGCCGCCCCCACGCCGGCCACGAAGCCGGCGGTCCGGAGCAGCTGGCGCCGGCCGAGGTCGGTGCGTCGGAGTACCTGACCGCGCCGATGCCGCACCAGGTGCACGGCCAGCAGCGGCACGGCCACGAACGCCGCGCCCACATGGACCTGGATCGGACTGAGCCCGGCCACGATCCCGTAGCCGACGAAGACCTCGACGAAGCCGGCGCCCAGGCAGACAATGATCACCGCCGCCAGCGCCACGCTGGCCAACCGCAGCTCCGGCGCCCGCCGGGTCACCACGGTCTTCCACGGCGTCAGCACGACCACCCCGAGACCGAGCAGTCCGTGGCCGACCGAGGTCAGCCGCGACGGCACTTCGGTGCCAGATGCGAAGGCGGCCCAGCCACTCAGGAAGGCGCCGACGAGGACGACCAGCAGCGCGAGGTTGGTCCGCCGCCCGGCCCGGCGGAGCGTTGCCCGGACGCGATCGGCCATCGGGCCTCAGCCGTAGGGACCCTGGGGCGGGGGAGCGCCCAGGGGTGGCGGCCCGTAGACCGGCTGTGGCGCCGGCGGCAGAATCACGTACGGCCGGATGGCCGCGGCGTGCTGCAGCAGCCCGTTCATCCGCTGGTTGATGTCCCGCGGCGGCGTCTGGTTGACCGCCCGGTTGTGCAGGAAGCCGACCTCGGTCATGGTCTGCTGGTACTCGCGCAGCGCATCCGCCGCCGGCTTGCCCCCGATCCGCTTGGCGTACGCCCGGGCCGACATCCGGTCCGACAGCCGCGCCACCCAGCGGATCTCCTCCGGACGGATCCAGCCCAGCGGCACGGTCTGCTGCAACGCTGCGGTCAGCATCTTGCCCTCCCGCGACCGGGC
>DASQUF010000306.1:0-2953 GCA_035641435.1 Propionibacteriaceae bacterium
CGCCCGCGGCGACCGCCCCGGCGCCACCGCCTGGCTGACCGAGGCCCACACCCGCTGCAACCGCACCACCGACCGCTACCAGTGGGTCAGCGCCCACGTCCTCGACGCCGTCGTCGGCCTGGCCATCGACCACGCGGAGGAAGACGAGGCCACCCGCTTGGCCGACGCCCTGTTCTCCCTGGCCGCCCGCGGCGACATGCGCGAGCTGGTCGTCCGCGCCCACCTCCACCGAAGCCACCTCGGCGACCCCTCGGCCCTGGCCACCGCCCGCCTGCTCGCCGCCAACATCGACAACCCCGCCCTGGATCCGCTCCTCAACGGCCACCACTAACGGCCCCGCACGCGACGAGACCCTCCTGAGCCCGGGCGCAGCTGCCTGGGCTCAGGAGGGTCCTCGGTCCTGCCTGTGTGAAGCGTCGAGCAGGTGAGCGACCTGCTACAGCTTGGGCTGCTCGAACTCCCCGTTTCGCACGCCGGCCAGGAAGGCCTCCCACTCGTGGGCGTTGAAGCGCAGCACAGGACCGTCCTGGTCCTTGGAGTCGCGAACGGCGACCTCGGACGGGTCGAGGGCGACCTCGACACAGCCGTTGGTGCCGCTGCGGCTGCTCTTGCGCCACATCGCGCGAGACAGGTCCACGATCAGCTCCTTTCTAGTTCCTCCAGTTGGGACTGGATGCTTCCGAGGGTCCGGATGGACTCGCCCGGGTTCTGCGCCGCGGCCCGCAGGTGATCGAAGATCTTGTTGTACCTGCGGGTCACCTCTGAGCTCTCCAGATACAGGTCGTTCCCGGTGTTCTCGATGTAGACGACGTCGGGGTCCGCGGACTCGCGGTAGTGGAGGACGGTGAACTCGCCGTCCATCCCGGCGTGCTCGCCGCTGCTGAACGGCAGCACCTGGAGGGTGATATGGGCCTGCTTGGCAGCCTCGATCAGGTATCCGAGCTGCTCGGCCATGACCGCCGGCCCGCCGACCTGCCGGCGCACCACGGCCTCGTCGAGGACCACCCAGTACTCGGGGGGGTCCTCGCGCGTGAGCAGCGCCTGCCGATGGATCCGCAGGTCGAGGCGCCGATCGATGTCATCAGGCTTGGCGTCGAGCCGGATGGCCCCGAGCACGGCCCGGGCGTAGGGCTCGGTCTGGAGCAGCCCGGGTACGAGCTGGGTCGAGTACTGCCAGATGGTGGATGAATCCTCCTCGAGCCCGGCCACCGCGATGTTGGGCAGGTCCGCGTACTCCTGCCACCACTGCTGCTGACGCCGTTCTCGGGCGATCTGGAGCAGCTGGTCGCGCTCGGCCTCGGACATCTCGTACATGTCAAGGAGGAACCGCAGGTCGCGGGGCCGCACGCCCACCTGGGCGGTCTCCATGCGCGAGACGGTGGAAGGGGAGATCTCCAGCTTCTCGGCCACGTCCTCGATCGTGAGGCTTGCCTCCTCGCGCAGGTGCCGCAACGCTCGGGCCAGCCGTCGCTCACGCACCGTCGGACTTCTCTTCGCCACGAGAACAGCTCCTTCTTCCACGGCGGCGGGAGTCTAGCGCATCTGGCGGAATGCAAACTGCAAGCTGTGGTGGCCCCGGGGAATCTCCAGCACGCTGGTGGACCCAGATCGCCTCACCGAGGCGGTCGAATCGGAAGAACACCTTCGGCCAGGTCAGGTGGTTCGCCTGACCCGGCGAGGTTGCGCGGAGCATACTGGAGCTCGGCCCAGTTCACAAGTCCCGAAGTGGGCACGTCAAACTGCAAGTTGCAATTTGGGCATCTCCGGCTATGATAGAGGCGGCACCTGCCACCGCTCCCAGCTACCCGGGAGCCGGCGGCCAGCAACCGCGGCCGACCCCGACCAGTGTCCGACTCGAGCGCAAAGGGGGCGTCGCGGTGGATGCACTGCAGGCAATGCTCGGCGAGATGCTCCTGGCCCTGGCCGGCCTCGCCGTGGTCCTTCTCGCCGTCATCCTCGTCCTGGCCGAGGTCGACCTCATCCTTCGCCTGGCCAGGAGGCTGACCCGTCGGCCAGGGGCCGGTCCGCCGGGCCTGGACGGTGGTCGTGAGGTCAGCGGTGCGCGCATCGCCGAGCGCGTTCCCGCGGAGTAGGGAGGCAGAGATGTCGCATCCGGTTCCCTGGATCGGGCTGGCCGCGATCGTGGCCATGTTCGTCCTCCCGATGCTGCCGGCACGGCTGTTCGAGGGACCGCGGACCATCAAGCGGTACCCCCGGCGGGTGGTGTGTGGCGACTGCGGCGAGCGGTGGTCCGAGGATCACAGCTGCGGGTTCGAGGTCGCCCGGCCGCGACGGCCGCTCCGGGCGGAGCTCCGCAGGGTCAACCCCGGTCGTGCGCTGGCACGCCGTTCCGCGCGCCCCTCGGCGATCAAGCGCTTCTAGCGTCTCGGCGCATCAGTTATCGTTGTCTCACCTATCCGGCTCGTCCGGATGCATGCCGGCCGCCGCCCTGAGCGTCCTCTGTAGGACCTTTCGCAGGGCCCAACCTCAGGAGGGCGAAGGTGAACCTCGCGACCGCAAATTGGCGCAAGAGCAGCCACAGCGGATCCAACGGCTGTGTCGAAGTGGCCCACGGCGACGACCAGATCGCCGTCCGAGATTCCAAGGACCCGTCCGGGCCCATGCTGTTGTTTACGCCCCATGAGTGGCGGGCGTTCCTCGCCGGCGTCCGCGACGGGGAGTTCGACGGCGCCTAGGGACCGCTGGGAATCACGATCTGCTGGACCGCCCAGCTGTTGCCGTCGGGGTCCTTGAAGAACACGAAGCGGCCCCAGGGGAAGTCCTGGACCTCGGAGACCTCGACATCGTGGGCGGCGAGGTGGGCGTGGGCGGCCTCGATGTCGGAGACGACCATCTGGAGGCCGGTGGCCGAGCCGGGCTGGGCGTCGGTGACGCCGGTGCCAAGGGCGATCGAGCAGGCCGAACCGGGCGGGGTCAGCTGGACGAAGCGGAG